>NZ_JAALEE010000051.1:0-6956 GCF_014145265.1 Dietzia sp. CW19
CCTTCATCGCCAACCTGCTCGCGGCGGGCGGGATCGAGGCCCGCAACCCCCTGGCCACCGCGGCCGACCAGTACGCCGGGGTCCGCGAGGGGGAGGAGATCGCCGTCCTCTGCGGCGCCGACAAGCGCTACGCCACCGAGGGCCCGGAGGCCGTCCGGGCGCTGCGCGAGGCGGGTGTGACGACGGTGTACCTCGCGGGCGCCGAGAAGGGGTTCCCCGCCGACGCCGACGACCGACCGGACGGATACCTCGCGACCGGGATCAACGCCGTCGCCGCCCTGACCACCCTCCTCGACCAGCTGGGAGTGAAGTGAGATGACCACCTTCCCCGATTTCAGCATCTCTCCGCTGCGGGGGTCCACCGACGGAGCCCCCCAGCCGGGTTCCGTCGACGAGGGCCCCACGTGGGAGACCCCGGAGGGCATCGACGTCAAGCGGGTGTTCACCAAGGCGGACCGTGACGCGGTCGAGACGGGCAGCGCCCCGACCGACGACGGCGAGAAGGTCACGCCCTTCCCGCTGGACACCGTCCCGGGCGCCGCGCCGTTCCTGCGCGGTCCGTACCCGTCCATGTACGTCAACCAGCCGTGGACCATCCGGCAGTACGCCGGCTTCTCCACCGCGGCCGAGTCCAACGCCTTCTATCGCCGCAACCTCGCGGCGGGCCAGAAGGGGCTGTCGGTCGCGTTCGACCTGGCCACCCACCGCGGGTACGACTCCGACCACCCCCGGGTCGCCGGGGACGTCGGGATGGCGGGTGTGGCGATCGACTCGATCCTGGACATGCGCGAGTTGTTCGACGAGATCGACCTGTCCGCGGTCTCCGTCTCGATGACGATGAACGGCGCCGTCCTGCCGATCCTCGCGTTGTACGTGGTTGCGGCCGAGGAACAGGGGGTGGCTCCGGAGCAGCTCGCGGGGACCATCCAGAACGACATCCTCAAGGAGTTCATGGTCCGTAACACCTACATCTATCCGCCCACGCCCTCGATGCGGATCATCTCGGACATCTTCGCCTACACCTCCCGCAAGATGCCCCGGTTCAACTCGATCTCGATCTCCGGCTACCACATCCAGGAGGCCGGTGCCACGGCGGATCTGGAGTTGGCGTACACGCTCGCGGACGGCGTCGAGTACCTGCGCGCCGGGCTGGACGCCGGGCTGGAGATCGACAAGTTCGCCCCTCGGCTGTCCTTCTTCTGGGCGATCGGGATGAACTTCTCCATGGAGATCGCCAAGCTGCGGGCGGGCCGCCTGCTCTGGAGTGAACTGGTGGAGAAGTTCGGACCGCAGAACGAGAAGTCCAAGTCCCTGCGGACCCATTCCCAGACCTCCGGCTGGTCGCTCACCGCCCAGGACGTGTTCAACAACGTCGCCCGCACGTGTATCGAGGCCATGGCCTCGACGCAGGGTCACACGCAGTCGTTGCACACCAACGCCCTCGACGAGGCGCTGGCGCTGCCCACCGATTTCTCCGCCCGCATCGCGCGGAACACCCAGCTCCTGCTCCAGCAGGAATCGGCGACGACCCGCCCCATCGACCCCTGGGCGGGGTCGTACTACATCGAGTGGCTCACCGCTCAGCTCGCCGACAAGGCCCGACTGCACCTCATCGAGATCGAGGAGGCGGGCGGGATGGCACAGGCGATCGGCGAGGGGATCCCCAAGCTCCGCATCGAGGAGGCCGCAGCCCGCACCCAGGCGCGGATCGACTCCGGTCGCCAGCCGGTGATCGGGGTCAACAAGTACGTCGTCACCGAGGACCAGGAGATCGAGGTCCTCAAGGTCGAGAACTCCCGCGTGCGCACCGAGCAGCTCGCCAAGCTGGACAGGCTCCGGGCTGAGCGCGACGAGGCCGCCTGCCAGGCGGCCCTGGACAGGCTCACCGAGGCCGCCGGCGGCGGGGCCGGGAGCGGTATGGAGAACAACCTCATGGCGCTGGCCATCGACGCCGCCCGCGCCCACGCGACCATCGGCGAGATCTCGGACGCGCTCGAGAAGGTCTACGGTCGACACAAGGCAGAGATCAAGACCCTGTCCGGCGTGTACCGGCAGGAGGTCTCCAAGGAGGGCGCCGTGGACAACGTCACCAAGGCGATGAAGATGGCCGAGGAGTTCGCCGAGTTGGAGGGTCGCAGGCCGCGCATCCTGTTGGCCAAGATGGGACAGGACGGCCACGACCGCGGGCAGAAGGTCGTGGGGACCGCCTTCGCCGACCTCGGCTTCGACGTGGACATGGGCCCGTTGTTCCAGACCCCGGAAGAGGTCGCCCAGCAGGCCGCGGACGCCGACGTCCACGTGGTCGGCGTGTCCTCCCTGGCCGCCGGTCACCTCACCCTGGTGCCGGCACTGCGCGAGGCGCTCGCCGCGGTGGGCCGTGCGGACATCATGGTCACCGTCGGTGGCGTCATCCCGCCCGGTGACTTCCAGGAGCTCTACGACGCCGGGGCGACCGCCATCTATCCCCCCGGCACCGTGATCTCGGACGCGGCGATCGAACTGCTCGGGGCACTGGCCCGGGAACTCGGTCACGAGCTGCCCTCCGCCGGCCCGGAGTCCCCGGGATCGGACGCCGCGGGCTCGGCACCGGCGCGCCCCGGCGAGGGGGCAGGGGCGGGGGCCGAGTCCTGAACCGCCTCGGCTCCGGTCCCGATCCCGCGGGCTCGGGCAACGTCTCGGGCAGCCTGTCCACCACGCTCGGTACGGGTGCGGTCCGCGGTCCGGTCCCGTCCGCGACGGGCCCGAGGCCGCGCCGGGAGATCGACGTGGCGGCCCTCCTCGAGGGGGTACTCGAGGACGATCGTCCCGTCCTCGCCCGCGCCATCACGTTGCTCGAGTCCACGAACCCCGCACACCGCGAGAAGGCCCAGGAGTTGCTTCTCGGCGCACTCCCGCACGCCGGTGGCGCGTTGCGCATCGGGATCACCGGGGTACCGGGCGTGGGGAAGTCCACGTTCATCGAGTCCTTCGGTCTGTATCTGGTGGAGAAGGGCCACAAGGTGGCGGTCCTCGCCGTCGACCCGTCCTCCACCCGCACCGGCGGGTCGATCCTCGGCGACAAGACCCGGATGGCCACGCTCTCGACGGAACCCCGCGCCTACATCCGGCCGTCGCCGACCTCCGGCACGCTCGGAGGGGTGGCGAAGGCCACCCGCGAGACGATGGTGCTGCTCGAGGCGGCGGGATTCGACGTGATACTCGTCGAGACGGTGGGGGTGGGACAGTCCGAGGTCACCGTCGCCGGAATGGTCGACTGCTTCACGTTCCTCACCCTCGCCCGCACCGGAGACCAGCTCCAGGGCATCAAGAAGGGCGTCCTGGAGCTGGCGGACGTCGTCGCCGTCAACAAGGCCGACGGCCCCCACGTCAAGGACGCCAGACGCGCCGCGCGGGAACTCGGCGCGGCACTGCGACTCGTGCGACCGGCGGACTCGGCGTGGAAGGTGCCCGTCCTGACGATGTCGGGTCTCGAAGGTGACGGTCTGGACGACTTCTGGGATGCCGTCCGTTCGCACCAGGATACGATGGGGAAGATCGGCGAGGTCGAGGCCCGTCGAGCCCGTCAGCAGGTCGAATGGACCAGGTCGATGGTGCACGACACACTCATGGCGAGACTCGCGGCCGACCCCGAGGTGCGTCGGGTCACGGCCGATGTCGAGCGGCGTGTCAGCGAGGGGACGTTGACTGCGGCCCTCGCCGCCCAGGCGATCATCGACGCCTTCGACAGCTGACGCGCCGACTCGTCGGCGAGTACGTCAGGCGTTCCACCACCTGCGGACCAGGTACTCGCGCTCGGAGGCGTTCTCCGTGAGCTGGTGGGCACGCGCCCAGGTCCGGCGGGCCTCGTCACCGCGGCCGAGTTCCTCGAGCGTCGTCGCCCGCGCCGCGTGGAACGGGTGGTGCCGCTCGAGCTCCGCCTCTCCGGCGAGGGCGTCGAGTTGCCGAAGGCCTGACTGCGGTCCGTCGCGGCGACCCACGGCCACCGCACGCGCCATCCGGACGACGGGTCCGGGTGCGAGAGCGAGGAGGAGGTCGTACAGCACCACGATCTGTGCCCAATCGGTCGACTCGACGTCTCGCGACTCCGCGTGGACCGCGGCGATCGACGCCTGCACCGAGTAGGGCCCCGGCCCGCCGGCCGCGGCCTCCATCGCCAGGGCCAGCCCCTCATCCGACGCCAGACGGTCCCACCGGTCCCTGTCCTGCTCGCGCAGCGGGACGGGGAGGCCCTCGTCGTCGACCCTGGCCGGCGCGCGTGCCTCGGTGAGCAGCAGGAGAGCGAGCAGGCCCGTCGCCTCCGGCTGCCCCGGTACGAGCCTGTGCACGATCCGGGCGAGGCGGATGGCCTCCGTCGTGAGGTCCCCGCGCAGGTGGCCGTCACCGGTGGACGCGGCGTATCCCTCGGTGAAGATCAGGTAGATCACCGCGAGCACCGCGGGCAGTCGCGCCGGCAGATCATCCGGGCCGGGGGTGCGGATCGGGATCCGCGTGACCCGGAGGCGCTTCTTCGCCCGGACCAGGCGTTGCTGCACCGTCGTCACCGGGAGGAGGAAGGCGTGGGCGATCTCCGTCGTCGTCAGACCGCCGAGGTATCGCAGGATCAGCGCCACCTGCTCGTCGGTCCTGAGCGTGGGGTGGCAGCACGCGAAGAACAGCTCGAGCCTGTCGTCGGGGATCTCGTCCGGTTCCACGACCGCACGGACCGGCGGCGCGGAGGTTCGTCGGTCCTCCTCGACCCGGAGACGCGCGAGACGCTCGGTGAGCGCCTTCTCCCGCCGGAGCCGGTCGATCGCCTTGCGGGTGGCGGTGGTCGTGAGCCACGCGAGCGGGGAGTCCGGCACCCCGGTACGGGGCCAGGCCTCGATCGCCGCTTCGAGCGCGTCCTGGGCCGCGTCCTCCGCGAGATCCAGATCCCCGAAGCGTGACGCCAGCGTGGCGAGGAGGCGCGAGTGCTCCTCGCGCCGCAGTGCGACCAGCACGTCCGACGCCGCCGGGCCCGGGGCGGTCACGGGGTCACCCCCGCGTCGCCCCGGACCCGTCGGTCCGGCATCAGAACTCCAGCATCGCGCGGACCTCGACCCGTCCGCCCCTGGCGCCGGGGCACTTGGCGGCCCAGGCCAGCGCCTCGTCGATGTCCGCCACGTCGATGACGATCGTGCCGCCCACGAACTCCCTGCTCTCGGCGTACGGACCGGACGTCACGACGGCGTCCGTCCCGCCCGCGGGGATCCTGACCGTGACGCCGGTCTCGGGGTCCTCCAGAGCGAAGCCACCGGCGAGGACGCCGGCCTTCTCCAGCTCGGCGTCGAAGGCCATGAACTCCTCGACGCCGGGCCCTTCCTCCTCGCCGCAGCGCACGTCCTCGAGGTTGGCCATAAGCAGCAGTACGTACTTCATGTCGATCTCCTGACTGGGAGTGGTGGATGCCGGCCGCGGTGTTGTGCGCCGACACCTCCATGACGAACAGCCGCCGCAAGATCGACAGGTTCGCACAATAATTCTCCGCGCTCTTCCGGATTCCGCTCCCGGGCGCACCAGGACGGGAGTCCTCAGCCGTCGGATCCACACGCTGCAGGCTCACCCACACGCGACATCTCGTCCGGGAATGACGATCACGCGTGTGGATTCAGACGTGAGACGACCGAGGAGGCGGTAGAGGTCGACGCCCGGCCCGCCGACGCCCGGGGTCAGTACCGATCGTCTGTTCTCCTTCGTCGTGACCGCGCGCCTGTCCGCGGTCGTGCGGCTCACCCTACGAGAACTCGGCGCCGAATTCAGGCGTGCGGAGAGAGGAGCTTTCGCGCCGGTTCCTCGATGAACCGGTAACTGGCCGCGCCCACTGCGATCGACCCGGCCACGGTCACGGGCCAGATGACGCCCATCCGCCGGGTCCACAGCGAGGTGCGGGTGAGCGGGAACGCGTAGTGCAGCACGATCAGGTGCCAGAGGAAGATCCCGTACGACCAGCGGCCGATCGCCTGCAGGGGTGCCGACTCCAGGACGCGGAAGCGCGTGCCCGCCGGGGCCAGGACGACCGGCCCGAGGAAGAAGAACGCCATCGCCGCGGTGAGCCCGTTGCGCGCGGCGTACTCGCGGCCGCTCGGGTGGTGGAAGCCCTCGGAGAACCAGCGGGTCGACGTGGTGGCGAGCAGCGCCCCGGCGCCGGCCGTCCACCAACCCCACCTGGCATAGGATGCCCGGCTCAGTCGGGCGAGCAGTCCCGGGCGGGCGGTGGCCAGCTCGGCCAGCAGCATCCCGGAGGCGAACCAGGCGGAGAACGCCGGCGGCAGGATCTGGACGTTGATGCCCCTGGGCAGGAGCCGCAGGCGCTGCCAGGGGATCAGCGGGAACAGCAGGCCGGAGAGCCCGAAGGCGCCGACGGCGGGCAGCCGCCATCGGGCCCTGTCGCCCCGCAGGTTCCTCATCCCGGTCCACAGCGCCGGGAGCGCCACGTAGTAGGCCATCTCGACCGCGAGTGACCAGGCGTGCGTGAGCCCGGAGACGAGAAACCTCCGCTGGTAGATCTGCGTCAGGGTGAGGTTGCGCAGCCAGACCACGGGGCCGTTGATCCGGTTCTGGGGGAGGAGCACCATGGCGACGGCGACGAGCACTGAGTACGCGGGCATGATTCGCACGAGCCGGGCCCGCAGGTAGGGGATCACCGCGCGGGCCGTTCCCGGCCGGTCGCGGCGGGCGTGGTCGGAGTGTGCCCGCCACAGCAGGAAGCCGGTCTTGGCGAAGAACACCGCGACCAGCATGTCCAGACGACCGTAGAGGCGGCGCACCGGCGTCCCGTAGGACATCCGGGTCACGAACGCGACGTGGGTGGTGATGATGCCGATCGCCGCGAGGCCGCGGAGACCCTCGAGCGCCGGGATGTGACCGCGAGCACCGGCGAGCCGCGGCTGCTGCACCCCGGTGGCCTCGGCTGCGGCGGTGTCGGGAGCGTCGGCCAG
>NZ_JAALEE010000519.1:0-1832 GCF_014145265.1 Dietzia sp. CW19
GCGGGCGGACCGACGCGGCCGCCTCAGGCCTCGGGTCGCGGTGTCCTGTACCTAGCAAGTGCTTGGTTGGTAGGGTGGCCGAATGACCAGCACGACCAGACGTGAGGAGCTCCTGGCGATCGCCGCCGGGCTCTTCGCCGAGCGCGGCCTCCGCGCCACCACCGTGCGAGACATCGCCGACGCGGCCGGCATCCTCTCGGGCAGCCTGTACCACCACTTCTCGTCCAAGGAGGCGATCGTAGACGAGATCCTCCGCGGATTCCTCGACTCGCTCTTCGGTGACTACCAGCGGATCGTCGACGCGGGGTCGTCGCCCCGGGAGACCCTCGAGGGGCTGGTGCGCGTCTCGTTCGAGGCCATCCACCGCCACCGCGACGAGGTGGCCATCTACCAGGACGAGCTCAAGCATCTCCGGGGCAATCCGAGGTTCGACTACCTCCGCGAGCGCAACACCGAGTTCCGCGAGATGTGGACCGACGTGCTGAGTCGGGGAATGGAGTCCGGGGAGTTCCGTCCCGACCTCGACATCCGGCTCACCTACCGGTTCCTCCGTGACACGGTCTGGGTGGCAGTGCGCTGGTACCGGCCGGAGGACGCCGACGACCACGCCGCGATCGCGGACCAGTACCTGCGCATCGTGCTCGACGGCCTGGCCGACGACTGATCAGCACCATCCCATCCTGATCTCATACCCTCACGAGGAGACACATGACCAGCGTGACCGGCCGCGAGGCCTACGTGATCGACGCAGTCCGGACGCCCGCGGGCAAGCGCGGCGGCAGCCTGTCCGGCCAGCACCCGGCGGACCTGGGCGCGCACGTCATCCGCGCCGTCGTCGAGCGCACGGGGATCGACCCGGAGGTCGTCGACGACGTGATCTTCGGTTGCGTGGACGCCATCGGCCCCCAGGCGGGCAACATCGCGCGCTCCGCGTGGCTCGCGGCGGGGATGCCCCTCGGCGTGCCCGGCACGACCGTCGACCGCCAGTGCGGATCCAGCCAGCAGGCCATCCACTTCGGGGCCCAGGGGATCATGTCCGGGACCCAGGACGTGGTGCTGTTCGGTGGAGTCCAGAACATGAGCGCCCTGCCCATCTCGTCGGCCATGCTGGCGGGTCGCGAGTACGGGTTCGACGACCCGTTCACCGGCTCCACCGGGTGGGTCGAGCGCTTCGGCGCCCAGGAGATCTCGCAGTTCAACGGCGCGCAGATGATGGCCGACAGGTGGGACATCTCCCGCGAGGAGATGGAGCAGTGGGCGCTGCAGTCGCACTCCCGCGCCCGCGCCGCGATCGCCGAGGGCCGGTTCGCTGGTGAGTACGTTCCGCTGGCCGGACTCGAGTCGGACGAGACCACCCGTGAGACCACACTCGAGAAGATGGCCTCACTGCCGGTGCTCGCCGAGGGAGGGTCCCTGACCGCCGCGGTGGCGTCACAGATCTCCGACGGGGCGTCCGCGGGGCTGCTCGCGTCCGCGGAGGCGGTGGAGAAGTACGGCCTGACGCCGCGGGCCCGGATCCACCACCTCACCGTGCGCGGCGACGATCCGGTGATGATGCTCTCCGCGCCGATCCCCGCCACCCGGTGGGCCCTGGAGAAGACCGGACTGACGATCGACGACATCGACGTGGTGGAGATCAACGAGGCGTTCGCCCCCGTCGTGTTGGCCTGGATCAAGGAGATCGGCGCCGACCCGGCCCGGGTGAACCCCAACGGCGGCGGCATCGCCCTCGGTCACCCGCTCGGTGCCACCGGCGCGAAACTGTTCGCCACACTCCTGAACGAGCTCGAGCGCACCGGCGGCCGCTACGGCCTGCAGACGATGTGCGAGGG
>NZ_JAALEE010000520.1:0-2082 GCF_014145265.1 Dietzia sp. CW19
TCCACGGTGGCCACCGCCACGGCGGAGGCCGGGGCCCCCGACCCCGTCATGGTGCCCCCGGGTCGCCGGATCGGTCTGGCACTCGCGGCGCCCGCGCTGGCGCTGGCCGTGGTGACGTTGGCGCTGGGACTGGGGGGTCAGGTGCTCCTGGAGCTGTCCGGGACCGCTGCGGCCAACCTGTACGACCCGACCGGATACGTCCAGGCGGTGCTCGGATGACCGCCACCCTGACCTGGCCGCTGCGGATCCTGTGGTTCCTGCTGTGGTTCTTCTGGCAGCAGACCACGACCAGCGCGAAGGTCGTCCGCGACGCCTTCCTGCCCCACGCCTCGATCACCCCGGGCTTCGTGCGGTTCCCCACCAGGTGCCGCACCGAACTCGAGGTGACCGTGCTGTCCTCGCTCATCACCCTGACCCCGGGGACGCTGACCCTGGGCGCGCACCATCCGGGGGGCGGTGAGGGGTGGGAGATCGTGGTCCACGGGATGTACTTCCCGGATCCCGACGACCTGACGGCCTCGCTACACGATATGGAGAACCACATGCTGCGGGCGATCCGGAGAGAGGGGCTGGTCCGGTGATCGCCGTCGACATCGCCATCGTCCTGGTCTCCATCGCGGCCGTCCTGTCCTCCTACCGGATGGTCCGTGGCCCCCACGCCGGTGACCGAGCCATCGCGGCGGACCTGCTGTTCTTCGCGTTCATCGCACTCCTCGCCCTCGTCGGCGTGAGGGTGGACAGTCCCTTCGTCTACGACCTCGTCCTGGTCGCGACGCTGGTGGGCCTGGTCTCCGCTCTCTCGCTGGCCCGACTCATGTCCGGGGGTCGGCGATGAGCTGGGACCTGCTCGCGACCGTCCTGGGATCGGTCTCCGTCCTGACGGGGTCCGTGGTGTTCCTCGGAGGCGCCATCGGCCTCCTGCGGTTCCCCGACCTCTACGTCCGGTCCTCCGCCATCGGGGCGGCCGCCGGACTCGGGCTGGTGTTCGTGATCGTCGGCGCCTTCCTGCTGCACCCGTCCTGGGATGCGGCACCCAAGGTGGCGGTGGCGGCGCTCCTCCAGTTCGCCTCCTCCGCCATCGGCGCGATGTCCATCGCCCGCGCCGGGTTCCTCTCGGGCGCCGCGCCCACCTCGGCCACCCGGTATTCGCAGATCGGGTTCGCCACCGACACCCCGTCCGACTCCCCCAAGGGGACCGGTGATGACTGAGCCGCGCGATCTGCCGGACGATCCCGGGGGGCCACCGACCGACGCCACGGGGTTCGCCCTGGTCGACGAGCACGTCGACGAGAACAGCACCTACGGCGAGATGAGCCTGGACGAGGCGACCCGGCGGTTGGCCCGGCTCCGCTCCCGCGGCGACCTCCGGGCGGCCTCGCGCCTCATGGCGTCACTGCCCGACCAGGTCGTGGTGGACATGTTCGAGCGCAGCGCCGACCGCGACCGGGCCGTCGCGTTCCGGTTGCTGCCCAAGGGGCGCGCCCTGGTGCTGTTCGAGGCCCTCGACGCGCCGGTGCAGTCCGAGCTGCTGCGCGGCCTGCGCGAGGAGCAGGTCGCCCACCTCTTCGAGGAGCTCGACCCCGACGACCGCGTCGCTCTCATGGACGAGCTCCCGGCCTTCGTCGCCACGCGCCTCCTGCGCGGGCTGCCGCCCGAGGAGCGCGCGCTCACCAACGAGATCCTCGGCTACCCGGCCGGCTCCATCGGCCGCAGGATGACGCCCGAGTTCGTCTCCGCCCGCCCGGAGATGACCGCGGAGCAGGCGCTCGACCGGGTCCGCGCCCGGCTGGTCGACGTCGAGACGATCTACACGATCCCCGTCGTGGACCAGGGACGCCGCCTCATCGGGGTCGTCGGTCTGAGGTCCCTGATGGGCGCGGAACCCGACACCCTCGTCGGGGACCTGATGAACGACGCCATCTCGATCCACGCCCGCGCCTCCGAGGAGGAGGCCGCCCGCCTCAGCGCGGACGAGCGCGTGATCGTCCTGCCGATCACGGACGAGGAGGACCGTCTCGTGGGCATTCTCACCGTCGACGACGCGCTGCGGATCCTCGAGGACGCCGAGACCGAGGACGCGGC
>NZ_JAALEE010000520.1:2149-2913 GCF_014145265.1 Dietzia sp. CW19
CCGGCCGTACCTGGCCACCCCGGTGCGGTCGATCGTCCGGTCGCGCGTGGTGTGGTTGCTCGTGCTGGGACTCGGCGCGGCGCTCACCGTGCAGGTGTTGGCGGTGTTCGAGACCACGCTCGAGCAGGTCGTGGCGCTCTCGTTGTTCGTTCCGCTCATCATCGGTACCGGCGGGAACACCGGGAACCAGGCCGCCACGACGGTCACCCGCGCCCTGGCACTCGGCGACGTCCGCCCCCGCGACGCCCTGCGGGTACTCGTGCAGGAGGTGCGGACCGGGTTCATCCTGGGGCTCGCGCTGGGCGCGGTGGGACTCATCGCCGCGGGGTTCATCTTCGGCTTCGACTTCGGACTGGTCATCGGGCTGACCCTGCTGGCGCTGTGCACCATCGCGGCCACGGTGGGCGGGCTCATGCCGCTGCTCGCACAGGCGGTCCGGGCGGACCCGGCGGTGTTCTCCAACCCGTTCATCACGACGTTCGTCGACGCGATCGGGTTGATCGTGTACTTCCTGGTAGCGCGGGCCGTTCTGGGCCTGTAGGCAGGGGAGAAGACCCGACGCGGGAGGTGGATGTGGTTCAGCTGGCCCTGCAGCTCCTGGTGGCCGCTCTGCTGCTCAACGTGCTGGCCTGCCTCGTGCGGGTGGTGCGAGGCCCCTCCCCGCGTGACCGCGTGACCGGGGTCGTGTTGGCCGGCACCACCGGCGCCGCCCTGCTGTGCACGCTGTCCGTCCTGGCCGGCGCCCCGGCGGTCCGTTCGGCGGC
>NZ_JAALEE010000521.1:0-1294 GCF_014145265.1 Dietzia sp. CW19
AGCACACGGTCCTGGACGTGGCCACCGGCGCGGGTTTCCGGTTCCTGGGGTACGAGCGCGCCGACACCGTGGCGCGGCGCCGGGTCGGTGTGTTCGTCCGAGAGGGCGGCGGGGTGGACGCGGCGACCCGCGGGATCGGCCCCAGGGCGCCCCGGTAGTGTCGCGCCCATGCGCATCGGGATGGCACTGAACTACAGCGGCGGGTTCGCCGAGACGGCGGCGGAGGCCGCGGACCTCGAGCGAGCGGGGCTGGACATCGCCTTCGTCCCCGAGGCGTACTCCTTCGACGCGGTGAGCCAGCTCGGGTTCCTCGCCGCCAAGACCTCGACGATGGAGCTGGCCTCGGGCATCCTGCAGATCTACACCCGCACGCCCACCCTCACCGCCATGACCGCGGCCGGCCTGGACTTCGTCTCCGACGGCCGTTTCACCCTGGGCCTGGGTGCCTCCGGACCGCAGGTGGTGGAGGGTTTCCACGGCGTGAAGTACGACGCCCCGCTGGCCCGCACCCGCGAGATCATCGAGATCTGCCGCCAGGTGTGGCGCCGCGAGAAGGTCGTGCACCACGGTAAGAAGTACCAGATCCCCCTGCCGGCCGACCAGGGCACGGGCCTGGGCAAGCCCCTCAAGCTCATCAACCACCCGGTGCGTGAGCACATCCCGATCGTCCTGGCCGCGCTCGGGCCCAAGAACGTCGAGCTGGCCGCGGAGGTCGCGAACGGCTGGCAGCCCATCTTCTTCCACCCGGAGAAGGCGCACCTCGCGTGGGGCGACGCGCTGGCGAAGGGGCGTGAGAAGCGGGACCCGTCGCTGGGCGAACTCGAGGTCTACGCCGGGCCCGCGCTGGCGATCTGCGAGGAGTCCGAGGTTTCCGGTTACCTGGACTTCGTCCGCCCGCACCTGGCCCTCTACATCGGTGGCATGGGCGCCCGCGGCAAGAACTTCTACAACGAGCTGGCGTGCCGCTACGGCTACGAGGCCGAGGCCGCCCGCATCCAGGACCTCTACCTGGACGGCAAGAAGGACGAGGCCGCCGCCGCGGTGCCCGACGAGCTCGTCCGGTCCGTCTCGCTCATCGGGCCCGCGGGGTACGTGGCCGAGCGGGTGGAGGCGTTCCGGGAGGCCGGCGCCACCACCCTCACGGTGACCCCGATGGCCCTCGACGCGCCCGGCCGGATCCGACTGGTGGAGCAGTTCCGCGATCTCTGCTGAGGTACCGGCCCGGTCGCGCCGGGGGTGAGGGGGTGGGACACCCCGGGCGGCACCGGCAGAGGTCAGGCCGCGCGTTCGCCGG
>NZ_JAALEE010000522.1:0-1195 GCF_014145265.1 Dietzia sp. CW19
GGCGACGCCGCGACCGCCGACCTCGCCGTCGTCGACTTCACCGACCTCCAGGCGGAGGCCACCGACTCCGCGCTCGCGCGGGCCGACGCCCGCGCCGACTCGGTGACGGGCGACGACGTGGCCGACATCCTGTTCACCTCCGGCACCACGGGAAAGAGCAAGGGCGTGGTGGCGCTGCACCGCCAGACGGTCGCCGGCGCCCGCGCGTGGGGCTCGAACGGCGGACTCACCGAGCGCGACCGCTACCTCATCGTCAACCCGTTCTTCCACAGCTTCGGCTACAAGGCCGGCTTCCTGGTCTGCACACTCTTCGGCTCCACCGTCATCCCGCTGGCCGTGTACTCCCCCACCGAGACCATGCGGCTCGTACAGGACGAGGGCGCCACCGTCCTGCCCGGTGCCCCCACGATCTTCCAGACGATCCTGGACGCCCCGGACCGGGCGGGATTCGATCTGTCCTCCCTGCGCCTGGCCGTGACCGGCGCCTCGGTCGTCCCGGTGGTCCTGGTCGAGCGGATGCAGTCCGACCTGGGCCTGGAGACCGTCCTCACCGCCTACGGCCAGACCGAGACGATGGGCTTCATTACCACCACCACGGCGGACGACGACGACGTCACCGTCGCCACCACGTGCGGGCGGGCGTACCCCGGCATGGAGATCCGGATCGGGGACTCCGGCGAGATCCTCACCCGCGGCGAGATGGTGATGCAGGGGTATCTCGACGACCCGGAGAACACCGCGGAGGCCATCGACCCCGACGGCTGGCTCCACACCGGCGACGTGGGCGAGATCGACTCCCGCGGCAACCTGCGGATCACCGACCGGCTCAAGGACATGTACATCACGGGCGGGTTCAACGTGTACCCCGCCGAGGTCGAACAGACGCTCGCGCGCCTGGACGGGGTGGTCGAGACCGCTGTCATCGGCGTCCCGGACGACCGGATGGGTGAGGTCGGCAAGGCCTTCGTGGTGCGCCGCGAGGGCTCGTCGCTCACCGAGGAGGACGTCCTCGGGTTCTGCCGCGAGCACCTGGCCAACTTCAAACGCCCCCGCGCCGTGGAGTTCGTGGAGTCCTTCCCGCGCAACGCCTCGGGCAAGATCCTCAAGACCGACCTCCGATGAGCACGGGCCGCCGGGCGGGTGCCGTCGTGGTCACCGGCGCCTCGGGCGGCATCGGCCGCGCGGTGGCCCGGCG
>NZ_JAALEE010000523.1:0-2852 GCF_014145265.1 Dietzia sp. CW19
CGGGGGCGCGATCGCGGGTCCCGGAGGGGTGCGGCGACCCGGGCGCGGGCCCGGTCCTCCCGCGCCGGGGCATGGGAGCCCGTGATGGGTCCCCCCACCGTCACCCGACGGGTCGGCGAGCACACCTGGCGGCTGCCGGTCGACGCATTCTGGCAGTCGCACAGATCCGCTGCCGTGCACTACTCCGATCTCGTCCGCCGCGCGGTGTCCGCCACCGCGGGGTTACCGGCGGAGCCGGTGGTCTGGGATCTCTACGGGGGGGCGGGCCTGTTCTCCGCGGCGGTGCTCGACGTCGCCCCTCGCGCGCAGCTGACCATCGTCGAATCCGCACGTCCGTCTCTCGACGCGGTGGGGACCGCCCTCGACGTCGGCCCGGGGGTCGTCCCGGTGGCTGCGCGGGTCGAGACGTTCCTCGACCGGACGGTCGGTGGGACCGACCGGAACGGTGAGCCCGATCTCGTGATCCTGGACCCGCCGAGGGGTGGTGCGGGGATCGACGTGATGACCGCGCTCGCGGGCGGAACGGCGTCGCGGATCATCCACGTGGGGTGCGACCCGGCGAGTCTGGCCCGCGACGTCGGGGTCCTGGTGACGGCCGGCTGGACGCTGACGGACCTGCGGGGGGTGGCCGCGTTCCCCGCGACGCACCACGTGGAGGGTCTCGCCGTCCTCGATTCCCCCCGCGCGCGCTGACCCGACCCTGTGGCGCACCTCGACCGGCCGAGGCGCCGGCGGGGTCTCGCGCCGATTGCCCGTAGACTGTTGGTTCGACCCTGAGGGGTGCGGCCAGGGAAGGGGCAGTCGACGGCAATGAGTGTGCTCGATCAGGTGAACGGCCCCTCCGACCTCCGTGCACTCGGACCCGACGAGCTGGTCCGGCTCTGCGGCGAGATCCGGGAGTTCCTCATCAGAAAGGTCTCCGCCACCGGCGGGCACCTCGGCCCCAATCTCGGTGTGGTGGAGTTGACCATCGCCCTGCACCGGGTCTTCGACTCCCCCCGGGACCCCATCGTCTTCGACACCGGACACCAGTCGTACGTCCACAAGATCGTCACCGGTCGTCGTGAGCAGTTCGACGGGCTCCGTACCCGCGGCGGATTGTCGGGATACCCGTGCCGCGCGGAGAGCGACCACGACGTCGTCGAGTCCTCGCACGCCACCTCGTCGCTGTCCTACGCCGACGGTCTCGCCAAGGCGTACTCCCTGCGCGGGGAGACCGACCGCACCGTCGTGGCCGTGATCGGCGACGGCGCGATGACCGGCGGGATGGCCTGGGAGGCGCTCAACAACATCGCGGCCGGCAAAGACCGGCCCATGGTGATCGTCGTCAACGACAACGGACGATCGTATTCCCCCACGATCGGAGGCCTGGCCGAACGACTCGGGGTCCTGAGGCTACAGCCCGCCTACGAGAAGGCGATGGACCACACCAAGCGCACCCTGGGCGCGCGCAAGGACGTCGTCGGCAAGGCCGTGTACTCGATCCTGCACGGGATCAAGACAGGCCTGAAGGACGTGGTGTCGCCGCAGGAGCTGTTCGCCGACCTGGGACTGAAGTACATGGGGCCGGTGGACGGACACAACCTGGCCGCCACCGAGGCCGCGCTGCGGCTGGCCAAGGACTTCGGCGGCCCGGTGGTGGTCCACGTGGTCACACGCAAGGGCATGGGGTACGTCCACGCGGAGAACAACGTCGCCGACCTCATGCACGCGACCGGGGTCATCGACCCCGACACCGGCCGACCGCTCTCGGAGTCGTCCGCGGTCGACTGGACGTCGGTCTTCTCCGCCGAACTGTGCGAGATCGGTGCCGAACGGGACGACGTCGTGGCCATCACCGCGGCCATGGCCGGGCCGACCGGACTGACGGCGTTCGGTGAACGTTTCCCGGACCGGATGTTCGACGTGGGCATCGCCGAGCAGCACGCCGTGGCCTCGGCCGCCGGACTGGCGCTCGGGGGGATGCACCCGGTGGTGGCCGTGTACTCGACCTTCCTCAACCGTGCGTTCGACCAGCTGCTCATGGACGTCGCGCTCCTCGGGCAGCCGGTCACCCTGGTGCTCGACCGCTCCGGGGTGACCGGCCCCGACGGCGCCAGTCACAACGGGATGTGGGACCTGTCGTTGACGGGGATCGTCCCCGGGGTTCGGGTGGCCGCACCGCGCGACGCCGAGACCCTGCGCGCGGAGCTCCGGGAGGCCGTCGAGGTGACCGACGGGCCGACCGTCGTGCGCTTTCCCAAGGGTTCGGTCGGTGAACCCGTCCCGGCACTGGAGACCAGTACCGACGGCGTCGACCGGGTGCACGGGTCCGGCGACGCCGACGTCCTCGTCGTCGCCGTCGGGTCGATGGTCGCGCCGTCGCTGGCCGCGGCCCGGGAACTCGAGACCGCCGGTGTCGCTGTCGACGTGGTCGATCCACGATGGGTCTATCCGGTCCCGCACTCGGTCGTCGACTCCGCCCGGGGTCGACAGCTCGTGGTGACCGTCGAGGACAACGGGCTCCACGGTGGCGTCGGGTCGGCGGTCTCCGCGAGTCTGGAGCGCGCCGGGGTCAGGGTGGACCGACTCGCCCTGGGGATACCCCAGGAGTTCCTCGACCACGCCTCCCGCGGTGAGATCCTCGCCGACGCCGGGTTGACCGCGGAGGGGATCGCCCGCGGGATCCGCCAGCGCCTCGGCGACCGGGTCGAGAGCTGAGTCCGGACGCCCTCAGCTCTCCGCTCTGAACTCGTGCACGGCGCCCAGCAGCGGAGCCTCCGTCAGTTCGATCTGCCAGCGGCGGGCACCCTCGGCCTGCAGGACCCGGTGCAGTAGCGCCGCGTCGTCGGCGGAGTCGGTGGTGGCGGCCC
>NZ_JAALEE010000524.1:0-2697 GCF_014145265.1 Dietzia sp. CW19
CACGGAGGTCACGCCGAGGGCGGCCGCGACGACGAGCGGCAGGACGAGCGCGGCAGCCCACAGGGCCGCGATCCACGGGGCGGAGGCCATCAGGGGAACACCCCCTCGGCGATGAACCTGGCCATCCCCATCGGCGAGTACGGGGCCGCGGCGATGATCCCCACCAGCAGCGAGGCCGTCGCGGTGATCATGGTCGGCACCAGCAGCGCCAGGGGCGCCTCCGCCCGCCGTCGGCCCGCACCTGTCGGGGACTCGCCCCCGGGCCGCTCGGCGAACCACATCGAGTACACCAGCGGCAGGAAGTAGGCGCTGTTGAGGAGCGCGCTGGTGATGAAGATCCCCAGCACCCAGGTGTGGTCGGAGTCCAGTGCGCCCAGCCCGAGTTGCCACTTGGACGCGAACCCGGCGATCGGCGGGACCCCGATCATCCCGAACGCGCCCACGGTGAACGCCGCGCACGTCCACGGCATCCGCCGCCCGAGCCCGGCCAGTCGCGAGACGGTCTTGATCCCCAGCACCTCGGCGAACAGCCCGGCGCAGAAGAACAGGGTGATCTTCATCAGGCCCTGGTGCACCAGGTGGGTCAGTCCGCCGGCAGTGCCCATCTCGGAGACCAGGGCGATGCCGATCGTGACGTAGGAGACCTGGCTGACCGTGGAGTAGGCCAGTCGCTTCTTCAGATCGTCCTGCATGAGGGCGCGGACCGAGCCGTAGATCACCGTGAACGAGGCCAGCACCAGCAGCGGCAGCAGCACGCCCAGGTCGTCGGCGACCTGCACGCCGTAGACGTCGTCGATCAGTCGGACCAGGCCGAACACGCCGGCCTTGACCACGGCGACGGCGTGCAGCAGCGCGCTGACCGGGGCGGGCGCCACCATCGCCCGGGGCAACCAGCCGTGCAATGGGAACAGCGCGGCCTTGACGCCCAGGCCGGCCGCGATGAGCACGAAGATCGCCACCGCGGTGGCGGGGTCCTCGGCGGCCAGCTCGGCGACCGCCGCCGCGCCGCCGGCGGTGAAGTCCACGTCGCCGACCAGCGCGGTCAGCCAGGCCACGCCCACCAGGACCGAGAGCCCGCCGCTGAGGGTGTACCGCAGGTACAGCTGGCCGGAGCGGAACGAGGCCGCCGTGCCGTTGTGCACCACCAGCGGGTAGGTGACAAGGGTGAGCAGCTCGAAGAAGATCAGGAACGTCACCAGGTTCCCGGAGAAGGAGATGCCCACGGTGGCGGTGACGCACAGCGAGAAGAAGCCGAAGAACCGGGCCCGGTGCGGGCGGCCCTCCAGGTAGCCGATCGCGTAGATGGTGGTGAGCAACCACAGCAGCGAGCTCAGTCCGGCGAACAGCAGTGAGAGCGGCTCCACGCGCAGGACCAGGTCGAGACCCGGCAGGAGGGCGCTGCGCCATTCGGGCCGGGCGCCCGCGATGACGGCGGGCACCAGCGCCGCGACGATGAGCAACTTGACCGAGGCGCCGGTGATGTTGACCGTGGTGCGCGCTTTGGTGCGGGGTTCCGGGATGAGGAAGACGACGACGGCGACGAGAGCCGAGAGCGCGAGAGGGGCCACGGCGAGCAGGGACGACTCACCGACCCAGGACGGCGGGGTCATGCTCCACCTCCGTGGGTCATCCCCAGCACCGCCAGGTCGGCCAACGGCCCGGACACCCCGATCGCGAGGGCGGCGAGCAGGGCCGCGGCCAAGGGGATCAGGGTGGCGGCGCGCGGGACGGCTCTCGTGCCCGTTCCGCGGAGGTGGGCACCGGACGCCGGATCGGTACTGCGGCCCTCGTCGTCGTCCCCATCGTCGGCGTGGCCCCCATCACCGGCGCCGCCCGGGGTGGGCCGGTGGTCGCTCGACTCCCCCGACAGCAACGTCTGGACCGGTCGCAGCAGGTACATGGCCGCGACGAGGGTACCCGCCACGGCCACCGCGACCACCCACCACAATCCGGTGCCTACAGCGGCCATGAGCAGCTGCCATTTGCCGGCGAAACCCAGGCTGACGGGGAGCCCGGCCAGGCTCACGGCGGCGATCGCGATCGCCATCGTCACGACGGGCATCCGGGCGTCCTGATCGGTCATCGCCGCCAATCGGTCGGTGCCGAGTCGGTCCTTGATCACCCCGGCGGAGAGGAACAGCGACGACTTGG
Source organism: Dietzia sp. CW19 (assembly GCF_014145265.1). Taxonomy (NCBI): domain Bacteria; kingdom Bacillati; phylum Actinomycetota; class Actinomycetes; order Mycobacteriales; family Dietziaceae; genus Dietzia; species Dietzia sp. CW19. The sequence goes on from NZ_JAALEE010000524.1 coordinate 2,152, forward strand.
CCAAACCGTGCGCGAACGCCAGCAGTGCCACCGCGATCCACGCCGCCCGCTGCTGCTCGGGGCCGTCGGCGGCGGCGGACAGCGGGAAGTAGAGGAAGAGGTAGCCGACCTGCGAGACCGTGGAGTAGCCGACCAGTCGCTTGAAGCGCGGGGTGCGGATGGCGGACAGGCCGGCCCAGAGCACCGATCCGGCCGCCGCGATTCCCAAAACGGCGCCCACCACCGGGTCTGGGCCGGTGACCTCCGTCCACACCCGGAACAGGATGAAGAACGACGACTTGACCACCAGCGCGGACAGCAGCGGGCTCACGGCCCCGGGCGCGCCGGCGTGGGCGTCGGGCAGCCAGCCGTGCAGTGGGAAGAGCGCGGACTTGAAGGCCATTCCCGCCGCGGCGAGCGCGAGGATCACCGTCACGTGGACGCCGCCCGGGTCGCCGGCGGCCAGCCGCTCGCCCGCGAGTCGCAGGTCCAGCACCCCGGTCGCGGCGTAGACCATGGTCAGCGAGAGCAGGAACAGCAGCGACCCGGTGACGGTGACCATGAGGA
>NZ_JAALEE010000525.1:0-3349 GCF_014145265.1 Dietzia sp. CW19
CCTCGGCCACCACCGCGACCCGCTCGAACGCCACCAGCGCCGCGGCCACAGGTCCCGACCCCGTGCTCGATCCCGCCATCAGTCCCGCCCCCTCCGGGCCCGACAGTCCGGGCCGCTCGGGGATCCACGCTAGGGGCGCGGCCGCGCCGGATCCGGCCCGCGAGAGGGGTCGGTGGATAGATCGGACGACCATCCACAGGCTCAGTCCAGGTCGGGTTGCTCGGCGTACCGGTTGCCGGCGTACATGCGCACCATCACCGCGACGAGCCCGACGCCGAACACCGCCATCCCGCCGAACAACAGCTCCTCCGGCATGCGCTGATCCGGACTTTCGGCGGCGCGCACGATCCCCACCTGCATCGCCACCAGCAGCGCCAGGGTGACCACAGTGATCAGCCACAGATCCTCACGCAGCAGTCGCTCGAACCGGCGAAGCCTCGGCGCGGTGGCCGTCCACCACTCCTTGCGGGGTCCGTTGATGAGCTCGGGCGCGCGGAGGACAATGAGGGTGGTCAGCAGCGGGAGAGGCAGGACCAAAAGCAGGGGCAACAAGGCCGAGAACGCCAGAGCGCCGGCCTTGCTGGACCAGCCGTCCGGCTCGCCGCCCGAGCCGAAGTGAATAGGGACGCGCTCCGGCAGGACCACCACCTGCCAGGCCAGCACCGCAAGCCAGACCACAACGGTGGCCACGACCAGGATGAGGATCCAGGGGCTGGTCGGTTCCTTCGGCAGGCCGCGGGCCTCGTCGGCCACCGAGTTCGTCGTCGTCATCTAGTCGAGGCCCCGCGACCCTGCGGCCGTGCGGCGCACGCCTACCTCACCACCGTCACCCGCGAGGCGGCCTCGCGGGCCCGCTCGCGCGCGGTCTCCACGTCCTCGGCGGTGGCCACGGCCACGCCCATGCGGCGGAACTCGCTGGCCGAGGGTTTGCCGAACAGTCGCAGATCCGACTCCGGCACCGCGAGCGCGCGGGCCACACCCTCGAACCCGACCCCCTCGGCCGTCCCGCCTGCGGAGCCGACCTGGCCGGCGCCGCCGATACCAGACCCACCGTAGATCACCGCCGACGCGCCCGGGCTGGACATGGTGGTGACCACCGGCAGTCCCAATACGGCCCGCGCGTGCATGTCGAACTCGCTGAGGACCTGGCTGCGCAGCGTCACCAGACCGGTGTCGTGCGGCCGCGGGCTCACCTCGGAGAAGTAGACGTCCACTCCCTGCACGAACAGCTCCACCCCGAACACGCCCACCCCGCCGAGCGCACCGGTCACGCGCGCCGCCACCGAGCGCGCCGAGTCGTAGGCGTCCTGCGTCATGGCCTGCGGCTGCCACGATTCGACGTAGTCGCCGCGCTCCTGACGGTGACCGATCGGCTCGCAGAAGTCGGTCCGGATCTCCCCCGTCCGCGGGTCCACGCTGCGGACGGTGAGCAGGGTGATCTCGTACTCGAAGTCCACGAACGACTCCACGATCACGCGCGCCCCCGTCACCCGCGCACCGGACTGGGCGTGGGTCCACGCCGCCTCCACGTCCTCGGGGCCGTGGAGGGAGGACTGTCCCTTTCCCGACGACGACATCGTGGGCTTGACCAGGCACGGGAACCCGATCTGCGCGCACGCCTCCTGCAGCTCCTCGAGCGACGAGGCGAACGCGTAGCGGCTCGTGGGCAGGCCCAGCTCCTCGGCTGCCAGCCGCCGGATGCCCTCGCGGTCCATGGTCAGCTGCACTGCGCGGGCGGTGGGCACGACCCGGGCCAGCCCGTCCTGCTCGATCTGCGCCAGCGCGGCGGTGGCGATGGCCTCGATCTCCGGCAGGATCACCTGCGGCTTCTCGAGTTCCACCACCCGGCGCACCTCGCCCGAGTCGGTCATGTCGATCGTGTGGCTGCGGTGGGCGACCTGGTGGGCGGGGGCGCCCGCGTAGCGGTCCACCGCGATCACCTCGACCCCCAGGCGCTGCAGCGCGATCGTCACCTCCTTGCCCAGCTCGCCGGAGCCCAGCAGCATCACGCGGGTCGCGTCCGGGGTGCCCGGCGTGCCGAAGCGGTCGACGACTGGCGGGGCGAGGGGATCGTGCGCTGCGGTCATGGCGCCCACGCTAGTAGACCTCCGTCGCCGGCCTCTATCGCGTGCTCCCCCGCTCCCGCGGACCGGCAGAAGATAACGTGTGTGCAACGCCACACGAAAGGGCACACCTGTGACCACTGCCTCCTCCGGCCCCCTGGCCGGCATCCGCGTCGTCGAACTCAACGGAATCGGCCCCGGCCCCCACGCGTGCATGATGCTCGCCGACCTGGGCGCGGACGTCGTGACCGTCATGCGCCCCGGTGAGCTCGCCAGGTCCGCCGACGGCTGGGCGCACATCACCCGGCGGGGCCGGACCGTGGTGGAGGCCGACCTCAAGAGCGAGGACGGGCTGGCGCAGGTCCGCGGCCTGATCGCCAAGGCCGACGTGCTGGTCGAGGGCTTCCGCCCCGGGGTCACCGAGCGCATGGGCCTCGGCCCCGACCAGTGCCTCGAGTCCAACCCGCGGCTCGTGTACGCGCGGATGACCGGCTGGGGCCAGCACGGCCCGCTCGCGCACACCGCCGGCCACGACCTCAACTACATCTCGCTCACCGGGCACCTCAACGCCACCGCCCGCAAGGGCGAGCGCCCGGTTCCGCCGCTCAACCTGGTCGGCGACTTCGGAGGCGGGTCGATGTTCCTCATCCAGGGCATCCTCGCCGCGATCATCGAGCGCGCCACCTCAGGCAAGGGTCAGGTCATCGACACCGCCATGACCGACGGCGCCTCCGTGCTGGGCCAGTTCCAGTGGGCCATGCGCGCCCGCGACCAGTGGTCGGACGTCGCCGGGACCAACATGCTCGACACCGGGTTCCCGTTCTACGACGTGTACACCTGCTCGGACGGCAAGTTCATGGCCGTGGGCTGCCTCGAGCCGCAGTTCTACGCGGAGTTCGCGCGACTGATGGGCATCGACGGCGAGGACATGCCCGGGCAGTTCGACATGGACCGCTGGGACGAGCTGCGCGAGATCATCGCCGGGAAGTTCGCCGGGAAGCCCCGCGACGAGTGGGCCGAGCTGTTCTACGGCACCGACGCCTGCACGACCCCGGTGCTGACCTACACCGAGGCGCTGTCCCATCCCCACATGACGGCGAGGGAGACCTTCGTCGAGGTCGCCGGGGACATGGGGCCGGCGCCCGCGCCGCGCTTCTCGCGCACCCCGGCGCCTGCCGTCCCGGCCGCGCCGCCGCATGAGGTGACTCCGGTCGAGCAGGTCTGGGCCTGACCATGAGCGGGTCGGGGCCGGGAGCCACTCCTCACTCGCCGGGCAGTGGCTCCCA
>NZ_JAALEE010000525.1:3419-5183 GCF_014145265.1 Dietzia sp. CW19
CCGGGTTCGGGCTCCCGGGTGGCCGGGATGACCCTGGCCGTGGACCCCGCCTCGGCGGAGCCGCCGTTCCGCCAACTCAAGGGGCAGATAGTCGAGGGCGTCCGGCGTGGGGTGCTCACCGCAGGGACTCGGCTGCCCGCCGTGCGCACGCTCGCGGAGGAGGTCGGAGTCTCCAGCGCCACCGCCGCGAAGGTCTACCGCGAACTCGAGGAGTCGGGAGTTCTGGAGGGCCGCGGCCGGTCGGGGACGTTCGTCTCAGCAGCCGATCTGCCCGGCGCGGTGCTGGCCCGGGCCGCGGAGGAGTTCGCCGAGCGCGCCGCAGGCTCGGGATTCGACGTCGACGAGGCCGTGGCAGCTCTCCGCAACGCGTTCCGCCAATTGCCCTAGAGATCGCGACCCCGCCTGTCGCCACCCGCCTGTCGCCACCCGCCGGCCATCCCCGATCCGGCGGCCACCTCGATCCGGCGGCCACCCCGATGCGGCGCGATCCTGGATGCATCGGCCGAGTGGGCCCGTCCCAGAACGTGACCGGGATTCAGTGAATGCGACCGGGTCACACGGAATGCTCCCAGCCCTGCTTCTCGAAGGCCCCGCGAACGAATCTGGTGAGCGTCCGCGGGGTGTGCAGCAGACCTTGTGTCACCCGCCTCACCTCCCATCCCAGTGACGCCAGCCGCAGCATCGCCACGGAATCGCCGTCTCGACGGGCCCGGGTCAGATGCTCGTTGCCGTCGTACTGCAACCCGACCTTCCACCGGCGGTTACCCAGGTCGAGTCGCGACACCAGCGCGCCGGACTCATCTCGCACCTCGACCTGCGACTCGAACACCGGCAGATCAGTCGCCCCCATGATCAACCGCAGTTCGGACTCCTTGGGCGACTCGGCCAACGGATCCACGGCGGGCAGCAACCCCAGCACACGACGGACCCCGGTCTGACCTGCCATGGCGAACGCCGCCGCCGCGATCGCATCCGGATCAGTGCCGCCTGTGCGACACATGGAATCGAGCGCCGCGACCGCCCGGACATCAGACGCCATATGCCGGGCGAGGTCGATTGCGGTCCTGGCGGGGGTCGTCACGGCCATCCCCTGCCACAGCAGATGGTCGGGAGTGGCGGTCCACTTGCGGACGACGATCCCGGGCGGGGCCCTGCGCCAGGTCGGCCTCCAGAGCTGGACCTCGTCGCGAACTAGCTCCTCCCCGAAGTACGCCTCCCCGGCCAGGTGCCCGGCGGCGCCCCCGCAGATCACCGAGCGTGGGCCACCCCATAGCCAGGCCGCGCGGATCTTCTGCGCCGGGTCGAGTTCGGCTGACGCTCGCACGTAGACCCTCGGGTGCAGTCGACGGAAGCGGGTGCGCAGATCCTGTCTTGTGAGGATCCCCGCAGCCAGTGCGCTGTTGACCAGGAACGGCTCGCCACCGTAGACGGCTCTGACGAAGGCCGCCTCACGCCTCGGCGGTCGCGCAGGGTCTGAGCGCGCAGGGTCTGAGTGTGTCGGTGGCATGACCGCATGGTGCTACGCGGGGGCTCGGTTATCGGGGCGTAATCGGCCCGCTGTGGACGAAGCGGACGACCATCCACAGCCTGAACGCGGTCACAGCGACCGCGTCGATGGAAGCTCCCGATCAGGAGCGACTACGAGCGAACCGCGAGAACTCATCTCGATTCGAACATCTTCGGCGAGTTCTGGAACGGACTCACCCGGCCGATACCTTCGAGAACGCGCCGAATCGCCGGGCCGGGCGCTCGGGGTCGGGGCCG
>NZ_JAALEE010000526.1:0-3861 GCF_014145265.1 Dietzia sp. CW19
TCCGCGCGCTCCTCGCCGCCGAGCGGCCGACGGTTCTCGGCGCGCAGGAGGTGCTGCGCGAGCAGACCACGGTGATGCTCGACGCCCTGGGCCCCGGGTACGCCGTGGTCGGCCGCGGTCGGGGCTCGGACGGAGGTGGCGAGGCCTCGCCGATCTTCTACGACTCCGGACGGCTCGAGTTGCTCGACTGGGACCAGATCGCGCTGTCCGATCAGCCCACCCGCGCGGGATCGGCGTCCTGGGGGAACCTCATCCCCCGGGTCATGGTGTCGGCGGAGTTCCGCGATCGCGGGACCTCACGGAGCTTCCTCGTGATCAACACCCACCTCGACCCGTTCTCCGCGCGCTCCCGTCTGCGGTCGGCGCGGGCGATTCTCGACCTGGTGTCCGCCGCCGCCCCGTCGTCCGCCCGGCACAGTCCGGCGCTGGTGACCGGCGACCTCAACACGGGCCCGGCCGGTGCGGCGGTCCGAGAACTGGTCCGGGAGGGGACTCTGGTCGACAGTTGGCACAGCGCGCGGACCCGCGCGAGCGAGGAGTGGGGGACGTACACCGGCTACCGCGCGCCGCGGAGGAACGGGGCGCGCATCGACTGGATACTCGCCTCGTCAGCATTTAGGGTCACCCACGCCGCGGTCAACCCGCTGCGGCCCGGCGGCGTGTGGGCGTCGGACCATCTGCCCGTCCACGCCGTCGTGCGTCTCGACCGAGGGGGTGTCGCCGCGTGATCGACAACTTCCTGCGTCCCGCGGAGAACCGCGTGCGGATGGCGGCGGACGCTCTGCGGATCCTCGGGGCCCTCAGCGTCCTGCTCGCCCTGCTGCTGCACGGTCTCACGGACGCGGCCATCGTCGCGTTCGCCCTGCCGGGACTGATGCTCCCGCGCTTCGTCGGGATGCGGCCGTGGGCGGACACCGCGGTGTCGGTCACGTTGCTCGTCGCCGCCTGGAGCAACGTCTTCGACCTGTACACGCGCATCTGGTGGTGGGACATCGTGGTCCACTTCGCGTGCGCCGGAGCGCTGGCGGTGGTGACCTACCTGTTCCTCGCGCACCGCGGGATCGTGCCGGCACCGGGTGACGGGGGTGTCCCGGCCGCGGCGGCGGTGGTGCTCACCACCGCCTTCGGACTGGCCCTGGGCGCCCTGTGGGAGATGGTGGAGTGGTTCGGCCACGCCTACCTGACGGACCGGATCTACGTGACCCTCGACGACACGATCGGGGACATGGCCGCGGGTGGTCTCGGCGCCCTGGCCGCGGGTCTGCTCCTGGCCCACTGGCCCCGGGTGCTGATGCCGACCGACCGGCCCGGTCGCGTGTCCTCGGAGGCGGGGTCCCGCCGCTAGACGGTCGACCCGGAGACCGCTGCCCGGGTACCACCGCTGACGCCGGACCTCACCGGATGCCGTCCTCGTCGTCGTCGTTCCCCCGTGACCCCGGTGAGACGGGGTCCTCCGGTGACGGTGTCGTGGCGCCCGGCCGACGAACCGGGGCTCCGGCCCGCACCACCTCCGCCAGGAGGGGGAAGAGCAGGACGGTGACCGCCCCGGCCGCCACAAGGACGGAGGAGATCTCGCCCGTCATCAGACCGTTGTTCACCGCGACCTCGGTGACCGCCACGATGATCGGGAGACCGGTCGCCGCGTACAGACCCACCCTCGCCCGTTCCCGTGGACCGTCGAGCCCGGGGCTCGCGCGGGTGACGGTCTCGCCCAGCCACACCCCTCCGCCGCGGAGGACCAGCATGCTCACCACGGCCGCCACCAGCACCCACGGCGAGGCCGCCACGGCCCCGAGGTCGATGCCCATCCCCGACACCACGAAGAAGGCGGGGATGAACAGGGTGTAGCCGACGGTCTCCAGTTGACGGAGCAGGATCGCGGCGAGACCGCGGTCCGGGGCCTGGCCACCGCCGCGCAGGTGTGCCCCGAGGGAGTCGACCAGTCGGCGCAGGATCATGCCGGCGGCGAACGCGCCGAGCACCACGTCCAGACCGAACACCGTGGCCACGACCATCATGGTGGCCAGCAGCAGGATCACCGTGCGCATGGCCAGCTGTCCGGTGGAGGTGGTGCCCTGCAGGAGCGCCCGACCGAGCGCGGGGATGTGGAGCAGTCGGGCCGGCACCGCCAGGATCACCAGCGCGGCCAGTCCGAACAGCCCGACGGCCGCGATGGAGGACTCGATGCTGCGGGTACCGAGCAGCACCGCCATCACGAGGATCGGCCCCAGTTCCCCCACCGCGCCGTGGGTGAGGACTGCCCGGCCCACGGGGGTGCTGTCATGGCCGGAGCCCTTGAGGATGGGCAACAGGGTCCCGATCGCCGTGGAGGTGAGCAGGAGCCCGATCGCCACCGCGGTCTCCCAGCGGCCCGAGACCATCCACCCCACCCCGGCTGCCAGGATCAGGCTGACGACCCAGGTCCCGGCCGCTCGTCGTCCGCTGCGCCCGGTGAGGGTGGAGACCTCGAGCTCGAACCCCGCCAGCAGGAACAGCATCCCCAGCCCGAGCTCCGCGAGGAGCGCCACCCCGCCGGATTCCACCGCCAGGTCCAGACCGTTGGGGCCGATCACCATCCCGCCCACCAGGAGGAGCACCACGCCCGGGATGAACGAGCGGGTGAACCCGGACAGCACCGGTGCCGCCCAGACGGCCAGGACGATCCAGAACAGCGAGACGAGTTCGGTGGGGGACGCCTCGGCGGCCAGGAGGGTGGTGGTCACGTCCGGCCTCTCGCTCGATCGATGAAGGAGAGCTTAGACGAGCGGCGCGCACGCGAGGCCGTCGACCGGCGTCGACCGGCGTCGACCGGATCGTGCGAGGGTGGGGCACATGACCACCTCGCCGCTCGACACGTCCGACGGTGACCCCCGGCGGCTCCCGGGCTTCCGTCGCACGTTCGGCGCGGGGCGACTGACCCTCGGGCTGGGATTCCCGCTGCGGACGCGCGCCGACCGGGTCGACGGCCCGGACATCAGCGAACAGATCGAGGTCGCCCGGGCCGCGGAGACCGGAGGGTTCGCCGCCCTCTACGCCCGGGACATCCCGCTTCGCGTCCCGTCGTTCGGCGACGTGGGCCAGATCTACGATCCGTGGGTGTTCCTCACGTACGTGGCCGCCCACACCAGCCGGATCGCCCTCGGGACGGCGGCCGTTGTGCTGCCCGTCCGCCATCCACTGCACGTGGCCAAGTCCGCGGCCAGCCTGGACCGTCTCTCCGGCGGCCGGTTCCTCCTGGGCGTGGCCTCCGGCGACCGGCCGGAGGAGTTCCGCGCGTTCGGGCTGGAGCAGGGGCGGCGGGGGGAGAGGTTCCGGGAGAACCTCACGGTGATGACCCACGCACTCACCACCGAGATGCGCGGGATCCGCTGGTCCGGGGGGTGGATGCACAGCGCGGACGTGGTCCCTAAGCCCACCGCCTCGTCGGTGCCGCTGATCATGACCGGCTCGTGTCAGCAGAGCATCACGTACCTGGCCGCCCACGGGCACGGATGGCTGACCTACCCGCGTGACTTCGACGCGCAGCGCCGGACCGCCGCGAGGTGGCGCGAGGTGGTGACCGAGAGCCGGGAGGGAGGATCCGACGACGACGAGGTGTTCAGTCCCTTCGCGCAATCGCTCCAGATCGACCTGGCCGAGGACCCCGACGAGGCGGCCTCGCCGATCGGCTTCGGGTTCCGGATCGGTCACCGGCGTCTGGTCGAGCACCTGGCGGACCTGCGGGGGATCGGGGTCAACCACGTCCTGCTGGGGGTCGGGGCGTCCCGCCGGCCGATCCGGGAGGTCGTCCACGAGCTGGCCGAGACCGTCGTGCCCCACTTCCCCGCGCTCGCCCACTAGTGGGTATCTCCGTTAGTGCGT
>NZ_JAALEE010000527.1:0-2162 GCF_014145265.1 Dietzia sp. CW19
CGCTGGGCGGGTCCGCGGCCACCGCGCGCCCCGTTGAGGCCTCCGCACCGCAGCAGCAGGAGGGGGCCGAGGCGTACGGGGCCGCGCCCGGAACGATCTCCGCTCCGGGCGAGCCGGTCTCGTCGTCGTCGTCGTCGGCACCTCGTGACTCGTCGGCCCGCGGGACCGAGACGCAGACCATCGTCCACCTGGTCCGGCACGGCGAGGTGCACAACCCCGACGGAGTGCTGTACGGCCGACTGCCGGGTTTTCGGCTCTCCGAGCTGGGGCGCAGTCAGGCCGAGACCGTGGCACGCACACTCGGGCAGGGGCACGACATCGTGTCGATCGTGGCCTCGCCGCTGCAGCGCGCCCAGGAGACCGCCGCCCCGTTGGCCGAGGCGTTGGGCCTGCCGGTGGGGATCGACGCCGACATCATCGAGGCAGACAACCGCTTCGAGGGCAACAAGGTCGGCGGCCGGGGCGGGGCGCTGCGCAACCCGCGGTACTGGCCGATCCTGGTCAACCCGCTGCGGCCCTCGTGGGGTGAGCCGTACCTGCAGATCGCGCACCGGATGATCGGGGCCGTGTACTCCACGCTCGACACCGCCCGCGGCCACGAGGCGGTATTGGTGAGCCACCAGCTGCCCGTGTACACCACGCGACGGTTCCTCGAGGGCCGCCGACTGTGGCACGACCCCCGTTCGCGGCAGTGTTCGCTGGCCTCGATCACCTCTCTGGTCTTCGAGGGCACCACGCTGCGTGACATCGTCTACACCGAACCGGCGGGTGCGTCCGACCCGTCGCAGACTGGAGCCTGAGCCATGCGTCACCCCAAGACCGCCCTCGGCGCCCTATTCCTCGCAGTCGCCCTCGTCACCGGTGCGTGCGCAACCAGCACGGACGCGGTGGTGACGGGCCCCGAGACGTTCGAGTTCGTCAGCCCGGACGGCCAGCTGGAGATCAACTACGACCCCCCATCCGAGCGCAAACCTGTCGCGACTCTCACCGGCCCGGATCTGATGGACCCCGATCGCACGCTCAACGTCCAGGAGGACTTCGAGGGGCAGGTCGTGATCCTCAACCTGTGGGGCCAGTGGTGTGGCCCGTGTCGCGCCGAGTCCGACGACCTGCAGCGGTTGCAGGACGAGTTCGAACCGCAGGGCGCGACCGTGTTCGGCATCAACCTTCGGGACCCTAACCGGCAGAAGCCCGTCGACTTTGTGGAGGACAACGGCATCACGTTCCCCTCGATCTGGGATCCGAGCAACGCCGCGGTGGCCGCACTGCGCGGCTTCCCGACGTCCGTCGTCCCGGCGACGATCATCCTGGACAAGCAACACCGGGTCGCCGCCGTGTACCTGGCCGAGATCACCGATGACAAGCTGCGGGACACCGTGTCCGCGATCCTGGCCGAGGAGGTCGAGCCGGTGTGAACCCGGAGATGATCCTGGTCGCGCAGAGCGTGGGCGAGACCTTCCAGCAGACCGTGGCCAGCGGGCCGATCCTGCTGGCGCTGGGCGCGTGCGTCCTGGCGGGGCTCGTGTCCTTTGCCTCGCCGTGCGTGATCCCACTGGTGCCCGGTTACGTGGCGTACCTGGCCAGTGTCGTGGGCGCCGAGCGTCCCCCGGTCACCGTGGCCGCCGCGGAACGCCAGCGAGCCGCCACGTCGACGATGACCCTGGAGGAACGCCGTACCCGCCGTTCCTCGCGCACGCGGGTGGTGGTGGCATCGCTGCTGTTCGTGGGCGGGTTCACCGTGGTCTTCGTGGCGCTCAGCGCCATGGTGCTGGGCACCGTGCAGTACCTGGCGCCCCAGCAGGAGTTGCTGCAGCGCCTCGGCGGCGTGGTGACGATCCTGATGGGGCTCGTCTTTATCGGTCTCGTGCCCACCCTGCAGCGGGATACGCGCATGCAGCCCAAGGCGCTTTCGACGTGGGTCGGCGCGCCGATGCTGGGCGCCGTCTTCGCGCTGGGCTGGACGCCGTGCCTCGGCCCGACGTTGGCCGCGGCGCTCTCCGTGGCCGCGGGCACGGGTGTCGACGCCGCTCGAGGCGTGCTGCTGATCGTGGCGTACTGCCTCGGACTGGGGTTGCCCTTCGTATTGGTGGCCTTCGGTTCCACCTGGGCGATGCGGACCGTCGGGTGGCTGCAGAAGCACACCCGCGCGATCCAGGTGTTCG
>NZ_JAALEE010000528.1:0-12641 GCF_014145265.1 Dietzia sp. CW19
CGAGCGACTCCGGGGCGAGGGCGGCGGGCACGCCCGCGCGGACCAGCTCGTCCCAGTAGCGGGAATGGAACCGTGCGGTCGCGCGGTCTGCTCCGCCGTCGGCCTCGGTCCCGGGGCCGAAGCGCGCGTCGAGCTCGCGCAGGGAGTCGTCGGTGACCAGTTGCTCGCCCATGGTGCGGACGAGCGTGGAGAGCTCACGGGTGGTGTCGTCGATGTGGAAATCCATGTCAGCTGTCCTTCCGGGCAGAGGACGGGGTGGGGGCGATCCGCGGCGCCGGTGGCAACCCGAGTCCGGCGGCGGCGATGATGTCGCGCTGGACCTCGTTGGTGCCTCCGCCGAAGGTGAGGATGAGGGCCGAACGATGCAGCTTCTCGATGCGCCCGTGGAGGACGGCGGTGGGGGAATGGGAGCGTTGGAACCCGGCGGAGCCCAGCACCTCCATGAGGAGCCGGTACGCCTCGCACGCGGTCTCGGTGCCGTACACCTTGGTCGCCGACGCGGCGATGCGGGTGGGCGTGGTGGAGTCGGCGGAGACGATCTCCCAGTTGCGCAGCGCCAGGTACTCGGCCATCGCGTGGACGCGGGCCAGGTGGGTGCGCACCCACTCGTTGTCGATCACGTCCCCGCCTCCGGGCAGCCCGACGTCGGCCGCACGCGTGGTGCGCGCCCACTCCAGGACCTGCCGGAGCGAGGCCTGGAGCGGACCGGCGGCCGTGAGGGCGACCCGCTCGTGGTTGAGCTGGTTGGTCATGAGCGGCCACCCGCCGTGTTCGGGCCCGACCAGGTTGGAGGCGGGCACCACCACGTCCTGGTAGTAGGTGGCGCTGGTGTCCGGGCCCGCCATGGTGTGGACGGGAGTCCACGAGAACCCCTCGGCGTCGGTGGGCACCATGATCATCGAGATGCCCTTGTGTCGCTTGGCGTCCGGATCGGTGCGTGCGGCCAGCCAGATCCAGTCCGCGTAGGCCACGAGGGACGTCCACATCTTCTGCCCGTTGATGCGGTACACCTCCCGGCCCGCGTGCTCCCCGGTCCCGGCCTCGCGCACGGCCCGGGTCTTCAGGGAGGCGAGGTCGGTGCCCGATTCCGGCTCGGAGTAGCCGATGCCGAAGTGCAGTTCGCCGCGGCTGATCCGGGGCAGGAAGTAGCTCTTCTGCTCCTCGGACCCGAAGGCCATGATCGTCGGCGCGACCGAGTTGATGGTGAGGAAGGGCACCGGGACCCCGGCGATCGCGGCCTCGTCGGTGAAGATCAACTGCTCCACCATCGGGCGGTTCCGACCGCCGAACTCCTCCGGCCATCCGATCGTCAGCCAGCCGTCGCGGCCCATCTCGGCGACGATCTCACGGTAGGCGTTGCCGTGGCCGTATTCGCCGGTCGTGGAGGTGAAGGCCTCCCGGCGCTCGGGGGTCATCAGGGCGGAGAAGTACTCGCGCAACTCCCCGCGCAGCCGTTGCTGGTCTGTGGTGTAGGTGATGTCCATATGCCCTAAGCTCATCTCGAGTGGAACACGTTCTAGTGTCGTGTCTCACATAGTATCGAATCATGCTCGCGGCCACAGTGGTCGCGGGCCCGGCCAAGGAGGACGGGTATGAGGATTGACGTGGATCCCGACCGCTGCGAGGGGCAGGCCGTGTGTGTCGGGCTCGCCCCGAAGGTCTTCGAGTTGAACGACGACGACGAGGTGGTGCGGGTGATCGTCGACGAGGTCCCCGAGGAACTGCAGAAGCGCGCGCTCAAGGCTGTCGAGAAGTGCCCGATGGCGGCGCTCAAGGTCGCGGAGTGACGCCCGGGCAGGGCCGGAAGGGCCTCGGGGCGGATCTCTCGCTCGACGGCCGGGTGGCGGTCGTCACCGGGTCCGGCTCCGGGCTGGGCGCCGCGGAAGCCGTGGAGTTGGCGCGCTCGGGTGCGGCCGCGGTCGTCATCAACGACATCCGGTCCGGCGAGGCCACGGACGCCGTGATCGCCGACATCGAGGCGGCGGGCGCCAAGGCCGCCCTGGTGGTCGGGGACGTCTCCGAACGGGAGACCGCCGACGCGATGGTGGCCGAGGCCGTGCGACTCGGCGGCCTGCACGTGGTGGTCAACAACGCCGGCATCACCCGGGACAAGATGTTGTTCAACATGGAGGACGACGACTTCGACGCGGTGATCAGGGTGCACCTGCGCGGGCATTTCCTGCTCACCCGCAACGCCGCGGCCCACTGGCGGGGCGAGAGCAAGAAGTCCGACTCCCCGGTGTACGGGCGGCTGATCAACACCTCGTCCGAGGCGGGACTCTTCGGCCCGCCCGGGCAGGCGAACTACGGCGCGGCCAAGGCCGCCATCACCGCGCTCACCCTGTCGGCCTCACGTGTGCTCTCCCGGATCGGCTGTACGGCCAACGCCATCGCTCCCCGGGGACGCACGGGGATGACCGAGGGCGTCTTCGAGGACTGGGACGAGTCGAAGGGGCCCGACCCGCTGTCGCCGGACCGGGTGGCGGACCTGGTGTCGTACCTCGCGTCGCCCGCCGCGGCCGGTGTCAGCGGTCAGCTGTTCGTGGTATACGGCGGCATGGTCGCGTTGGTGGACGCCCCGGTGGTGGAGAAGCGGTTCGACGCCGAGGGCGGTGTGTGGGACCGCCGGGAGTTCGCCGACGCGGTCTCCGGCCACTGGTCAGGGCGGCCCGAGGGCAAGTCCTTCTCCGCCTCGGAGATCATGACCCTCTGACCTGAACCGATGCGGTCCCCGACGCGTTTGCTGAGAGACGTGTCGGGGACCGCTTTCGTTGTGTCGGGGCGTGTTAGATTCCCGACACAGCGCAGGGGCACCGTTCGGGGGTGACCGGTAGGCCTTGCTAATGAGAACGTGTTCTAGCTACTGTGTAATCGGGGTCACACCGAACCGGTCACTTGTTCAGATCGGTGTGGCCGGGGGCCGGCACACGACAGGAGGGGGGCGACATGGCGAGAGTTCTCGACGCGCCGCTCAAGGGAGTCGGCGAGTTCGTCGCCTTGAGTCTCGACACATTCGTCTCTTTCCCGTCGATCGTGCGCCAGGGCCGCGAGTTCGTCGAGCAGTCGTGGTTCATCGCCCGGGTCTCCATGCTGGCCACCGTCCTGGTGGCGATCCCGTTCACCGTCCTGGTGAGCTTCACCCTGAACATCCTGCTGCGGGAGATCGGCGCGGCCGACCTCTCCGGTGCGGGCGCGGCCCTCGGCGCGGTCACCCAGGTCGGTCCCATGGTCACCGTCCTCATCGTCGCCGGCGCCGGCGCCACGGCGATCTGTGCCGACCTTGGCGCCCGGACGATCCGCGAGGAGATCGACGCCATGGAGGTCCTCGGCATCGATCCCGTCAAGCGACTGGTCGTCCCCCGGGTGGCCGCCTCGACCTTCGTCGCACTGCTGCTCAACGGACTCGTGTGCACCATCGGCATCCTCGGCGGGTTCCTCTTCTCGGTACTCCTCCAGGGGGTCAACCCCGGGGCCTTCGTCAACGGCATCACGCTGCTGACCGGGTTCGGAGAGCTCGTGTTGGCCCAGATCAAGGCCGGGATGTTCGGGATGCTCGCCGGCCTGGTGGCCTGCTACAAGGGTCTCTACGTCCGTGGCGGGCCGAAGGACGTCGGTAACGCGGTCAACGAGACCGTCGTCTACGCCTTCATGGCGCTGTTCGTCGTCAACACCGTGCTCACGGCGGTCGGCGTGAAGGTCCTGGGGGCGTGAGGTGACCATCATCGAGACCGCCCGTTTCCCCCGACTGTCACGGGCCCGGAACCTCACCGTCGGTCGCTTCGACGACTTCGGCGCCATCGCACTGTTCTTCTGGCGCGCACTCGTGGCGACGCCGCGGGCACTCACCCAGTACCCCAAGGAGACGCTCCGGCTCATCGCCGAGATCGCCATGGGCGCGGGGGCCCTGGCGATGATCGGCGGCACCGTCGTGATCGTCGGCTTCCTCACCCTCGCCACCGGCGGTGTGATCGCCGTCCAGGGCTTCTCGTCGCTGACCGACGTGGGCGTCGAGGCGCTCACCGGCTTCTTCGCCGCGTTCATCAACGTCCGCATCGCCGCACCGGTGATCGCCGGGATCGGACTGGCCGCCACCATCGGCGCCGGCGCCACGGCCCAGCTCGGGGCGATGCGCGTGTCCGAGGAGATCGACGCCCTGGAGGTCATGGCGATCGACTCGATCACCTACCTGGTCTCCACCCGGATCGTCGCCGGGATGATCGCCGTGGTACCGCTGTACTCGCTGGCCGTCATCGCCTCGTTCCTGGCGAGCCGGTTCGCGACGGTCCAGATCTACGGTCAGTCCGGTGGCGTGTACGACCACTACTTCTCGACGTTCCTCATCCCCACGGACATCCTGTGGTCCTTCGTGCAGGCCATCGCCATGGCCATCACGATCATGCTCATCCACACCTATTACGGCTACAACGCCGCAGGTGGACCGGCCGGTGTCGGCTCGGCCGTGGGCAACGCCGTCCGCACCTCGCTCATCGCCGTGGTGACCGTAACCCTTCTCGTCTCCCTCGCGATCTACGGCGGAGACGGCAACTTCAACCTGTCGGGATAGGAGGCGGTCGTGGCGAGAACCCTGAATCAGAGCGACACGGTGCCCCAGCGCGTCGCGGCGGTGATCCTGACGCTGTTCGTCGTGGTGGTGGTGGCGCTCTCCCTCCTCATGTTCGCGCGCGCCTTCGACAACCGCGTGCCGCTCACCGTCCGCAGCGACCGCGCGGGACTGGTCATGGAGGCCGACGCCAAGGTGCGCTCCCGTGGGGTCGAGATCGGCAACGTCCGGGAGATCCGACAGGAGTTCGACGGTGCGACGATAGACATCGAGGTCGATCCCGCGGCGTTGGAGGCCATCCCGGCCAACTCCCAGGTGAGGATCGGTTCCAACACGATCTTCGGGGCCAAGTCCGTCGACTTCGAACCGCCGGTCGGGGCGCCCGAGGGGCAGCTCGCCAGGGGGGCCGTCGTCGAGACCGCGAACGTCACCGCCGAGGTCAACACGCTCTTCCAGGACCTCACCGACCTGTTGGTCGCCATCGAACCGGAGAAGCTCAACGCCACCCTCGGGGCCGTCTCCGGTGCGGTCGACGACCGTGGCGAGCAGTTGGGGCGGACCATCACCGATCTCAACACCTACCTGCAGGAAGTCAACCCCCAGATCGACACCCTGCAGCGCGACCTGGCCAAGGGGTCCCGGGTGGCCAACCTCTACGCCGACGTCACCCCGGAGATCATGCGACTGCTCGACTCGGGTACGGACGTCGGCACCAATGTCGTCAACAACCAGGAGCGCTTCGAGCAGACGCTCGTCGCCGCGATCGGCACCGGTGAGACAGGCAAGCGACTGATGGCGGAGAACGGCAACGAGTTGGTCAAACTGCTCGCGGACCTGCGCGCGTCGACCAGCCTGCTGGCCGAGTACTCGCCGATCCTCACCTGCCTCATCGTGGGCCTGAACGCGAACGTCGAGGACGCCGAGGCGGCCTTCGGTGGGAAGGATCAGCCGGGGCTGGTGTTCAAGGCCGGGTTCCAGCAGGGTGCGCGGGCGTACGAGTACCCCAAGGACCTGCCCAAGGTCAACGCCAGCACGGGTCCGAACTGCTACGGTCTGCCGTTCCCCGACCCGAACGTGCACGCCCCGTTCGTCGTGACCGACACGGGCTCCAATCCCGTGGAAGGGATGCCCGACGTGTTCACGTCCCGCCCCGCCCCGCTGTTCGGGCCGCTGCGACCGATGGAGCCCGGCAGGCCCGCGCCCCCGACGCTGCTGCAGGTCATGCTGGGCATGGACGGGGCGACCCCGTGACCGCCGGTCGCAAGGCCGCCAAGCAGGCGCGCGCCACCTTCATCAAGCTGTCGGTCTTCACGGCCGTCATGCTGCTCGTCCTCACCGGACTCGTGGTGGTGTTCAGTGACTACCGCTCGGGCGACTTCGAGGACTACACCGCGCACTTCACCGACGTCTCGGGGCTGGAGTCCGGGGACCGGGTGCGCATCGCCGGCGTCGAGGTGGGGCGGGTCCGGTCGATCGGCCTGGCGGACGGCAACACCGCGGACGTCGAGTTCACCGTGGCCGGCAACCAGATCGTCCACCGGAGCACCGAGGCCGTGGTCCGGTACGAGAACCTCACCGGGGACCGCTACCTCGAACTCAAGCGTGGCACCGGCGATCAAGCGCCGCTCGAACCGGGTGGAACGCTGCCGATCTCCCAGACCTCGCCGGCGTTGGACCTGGACGCTCTCCTCGGCGGGTTCCGTCCGCTGTTCAAGGCGCTCGACCCGGGTCAGGTCAACCAGTTGTCCGAGTCCATCGTCAAGGTGTTCCAGGGTGAGGCGGGCACCGTCCAGGACCTGCTGGCCTCCACCTCATCCCTCACCACGGCGCTCGCCGATCGGGACCAGCTCATCGGGGACGTCATCACCAACCTCAACGGCGTCCTCACCACGGTCGGGGACAACTACGACAACGTGGACTCGATCATCGTCAACCTGCAGCAACTAATCTCCGGGTTGTCGGCGAACTCCCAGCCGATCGGTCAGTCCGTCTCCCGACTCAACGACGCGAGTGCCAACATGACCACCCTGCTGTCGGACGTCCGGCCCGCCCTCAAGGAGGACGTGGCGCAGATCGACCGCATCGCGACCCTCTTCAACGACGACGAGGCCTTTGTCGAGAACGCGATCCAGCGGCTCCCGGGCGACTTCGAGAAGATGGGCCGGTTGGGCGTCTACGGCAGCTTCTTCCAGTTCTACCTCTGCGGGGTGATCGTCCGGATGACCAACCCGGTCACGGGCCGGGACGTCTTCCTGCCGCAGTACGAGCAGACGACGGGAAGGTGTTCGTTCCCCGATGAGTGACACGAAGGACGGCGCACCGCTCAAGGCGCCCAAGGGGCAACTCCGGTTCCGCGACCGCGACCCCCGGACGATCGGCATCTGGGGGGGCCCTGGGCGCCGTCGTGCTCATGGGAGTCTCGCTCAACTACGACCGGATCCCGTACGTCAACGGGTTGCGCAATGCGACCGCCTACGTCGCCGACGCCGCCGGGCTCAACACCGGGGACAGCGTCCAGGTGGCGGGGATGAAGGTCGGCTCGGTTCGCAAGATCGCGCTCGACGGCGACAGGGTCAGGGTGGACTTCGCCATCGACACCGGTGTCGCGCTGGGGTCCGACACGTCGGCCCAGATCAAGACCGACTCGATCCTCGGCCGTCGCGCTCTCGCCGTCTACTCGGACGGTCGTGGGGAGCTGGAGGACGCCACCGTCCCGCTCGAACGCACCTCGGTGCCGTACTCGCTGACGGCCGCCCTCGGTGACCTGACCGACACCGTCGAGGCCATGGACACCGACTCGGTGGACGAGGCGCTGACGGTGATCTCGGAGACGATGGAGCAGTCCTCGCCCGAGGTCCGGGGTGCGATAGACGGGATCACCCGGTTGTCCCAGTCCCTGAACAAGCGGGACGAGGGCGTCCGCGAGCTGCTCGACAGAGCCGCCGGGACCACCGACATCCTCGGCCGGCGCAGCGATCAGCTCAACCAGCTCATGGTGGACGGCAACACGTTGTTCACCGAGCTCGATCTGCGGCGCCGGGCGCTCAGCGAGTTGGTCGCCAACATCGACGAGCTCGCCCGCCAGCTCTCCGGTGTCGTCCAGGACAACGAGGCCCAGCTGGGACCGGCGCTGGACAAGCTGGAGAGGGTGTCGGACCTGCTCATCCGCAACCGGGAGTCGATGGACCTGGGGCTGCGACGGATCGTTCCCTTCTCGACCGCGCTCAGCGAGGCCGTCGCCTCCGGACCGTGGTTCAACGCGTACGTGAACAACCTGTCGATCGGTCAGTACCCGCAGACCATCCTGCGCGACGTCATGCCGCTCCTGGACCCCCGCATCCAGCCCGAACCCGGGCTGGTCCGCGAGCCGACCATGCCGGGTGTTCCCGGCCTGACGATCATGGACGAGTTCCCCGGTTGGGGCGAGAATAGGTTGCCCCGATGAGTCGACTACTGTCCTCCACCCTCGCCAAGGTCGTCGCGCTCGTGATCGTGGTGGCGCTCGTGGTCGCCGCGGTGTGGTTCTTCACCTCGCGCTCCAAGACCATCACCGCCTACTTCGAATCGACCCGCGGCGTCTACGTCGACGACACGGTCCGGGTCCTCGGGGTGCGCGTCGGAACCATCACGGACATCACCACGGAGGGCGGGTTGTCCAAGGTCACGATGAAGGTCGACGAGGACGTGCCCGTCCCGGCCGACGCCACCGCGCTGCTCGTGGCCCAGTCGCTCGTCGCCGAACGCTTCGTCCAGCTCACCCCCGCGTTCACGGGCGGGGAGGCGATGGAGGACGGTGGATCGATCCCGGTCGAGCGGACCGCGGTGCCGGTCGAGTGGGACGCCATGAAGGAACAGCTCATGAAGCTCTCCTCGGCCCTCGGGCCGACCGGCGACGAGGAGTCCGGAGCGCTCGGTGAGTTCGTCGAGTCCGCCGACGCGATGCTCGACGGCAACGGTGCGGAGGTGAGGGACGCCCTCAACGAACTCTCGCAGACCATGGCGTTGCTCTCCGACGGCCGCGAGAACCTCTTCACCACCCTCAAGAACCTCCAGCTCTTCGTCACCGCGCTCTCGCGGAGTGAGGAGCAGATCGTCTCCTTCGGCGGCAGGCTCGCCAGCGTCACCCAGGTCCTCGGCGACCAGACCGACGACATCGACGCCGCGCTCAGGGAACTCGACCTGGCGGTGATCGACATCGACCGCTTCCTGGAGAACCACGGGACACGGGTGACGACAGCCGTGGACAAGCTGGGGCAGGCCACCGAGGTGGTCCGCGACCGCCGTGCCGACCTGGAGGGTGTGTTGCACGTGGGTCCCACGGCCATGGCCAACTTCTACAACATCTACCGCCCGTACCAGGGCGTCCTCACCGGCGTCCTGGCCATGAACCAGATGGCCAACCCGACCAACTTCATCTGCGGTGCCATCGCGGGCCTGGCCAACAACACGGCCGAATCCGACGCGCAACTGTGTGCGCAGTACATGGGCCCGCTGTTCAACTCGCTCACCTCCAACTACCCGTACGGCGCGGTCACCCCGCCGATCACGCCGACCGCGGAGAGGGACCAGATCTGGAACTCCCAGAAACCCGGAACCCAGACCGCGCCCGGTGTGCAGCCCGTGTCCGCCCGACCGGATCCGTTGATCAACGTGGTCAACCGCGGCGACAACCTGACGGACACGCTCATCGCGACGGGAGGTGCGTGATGATCCGCGATCGTTCCCGGAACAGACGTCTGCTGGCGGCCGGCGCGCTCGGCGGCGCCGTGCTGCTCGCCGGGACGGGGTGCACCTGGGAGGGGCTCAACTCGCTCCCGCTCCCGGGCGCCCAGGGCAACGGAGAGGGCGCCTACGAGGTGACCATCGAGATGCCCAACGTCACGACCATCACCCGAAACTCGCCGGTCCGCGTCAACGACGTCAACGTCGGCTCGATCACCGACATGAGGGTCGAGGACTACACGGCGATCGTCACGGTCTCGCTCAACGAGGACGTCCGTCTCCCGGCCAACGCGCACGCGAAGATCGGGCAGACCAGCCTCCTCGGGTCGCAGCATCTCGAGATCTTCCCGCCCCCGGACGGCGAGCCCGAGGGTTCGCTCTCCGACGGGGACGTCATCCCGTTGGCCCGCGCCGGTGTGTACCCGACCACCGAGCAGACGCTGTCGGCGCTGTCGGTGGTCCTCACCAACGGCGGACTCGCCCAGTTCGAGACCATCTCCCGCGAGCTCAACACCGCGTTGGACGGACGCCAGTTCGAGGCCAAGGAGGTCATCTCACAGCTGGAGACCACCGTCAGCGGTCTCGACCAGCAGCGGGCCGACATCATCGCGGCCATGGACGGTCTGGACCGGCTCTCGCGGCAGATCAACGAGCAGAACGACACCCTGGCCAAGGCGCTGGGTCAGATGCCGGAGGCGTTGTCACTCGTCAACGCCCAGAAGCAGGAACTCACCACGGCCCTGGTCTCCCTGGGCGACTTCGGCAACAAGGCCAACCAGCTCATCGACGCCGGTGGCGGTAGCAATCTGGTGGCCAACCTGCGGGACATCACCCCGGTCCTCGAGGGGTTGGCGAACAGCGGCCGCAACCTCACCCGCGTCATGCAGATCCTCATCACCTTCCCGTTCCCCCAGGCCGGTATCGACAACTTCCTCCGGGGCGACTACGCGAACCTGTACATCGACGCGGACATGACGAACGAGCGTCTGGCGGAGACCTTCCTGCTCGGAACGGAGTTCGGAAACCGGATGGCCGGGCTCGAGGGGTATGTCGGTCTGGCGCCGAACCCTCTGGCGAGCGCGGACCCGTACTCGCTCGACGTCCCGCAGCCCCCGGCGCCCGACCAGATGGACCAACCGGCCGGGGACCTCGCCGCGCCGGACTCCGCCGGCGACCCCGCGCCCCCGGCCGAGGAGGCCCCCCGATGACCAGGTTCGTCAAGCTCCAGCTGACGGTCTTCGCCGTCGTCACGGTCCTCGCCCTTGCCGTCATGTCGGTCGTGTACCTCAAACTGCCCACCTCGCTCGGGTGGAACCGGACGGACGTCGCCCTCGAGATGTCGGATACCGGTGGTCTCTACCAGAACGCCAACGTCACCTACCTCGGGACGGTCATCGGCCGGGTCGACTCGGTGACCCTCAAGCCCGGGCACGTCGTCGCGGAGATGCACTTCGAGTCGAACGCGGACGTGCCCGCGAACGTGCGGGCGCAGATCCGCAGCGTCTCGGCGATCGGTGAGCAGTACGTGGAGTTCGTGCCCGAGGGGGAGCCGGCCGGTCGACTGGAGGACGGCGCGGTGTTCGGGACGGACCGGGTCGACATGCCCCAGGGCATCGGACCGGTCCTGGACCAGGCGACGGTGTTGATGGCGTCGATCGACGACGCGAAGATGCGCCGCGTGATCTCCGAGGCGTTCGACGCGTTCAACGGGTCGGAGCGGGACCTGCGGCAGTTCCTTGACTCCGCGCAACTGCTGCTGGACGAGGCCCAGGACAATTCCGGGGTCACCCGCCAACTCATCGAGGACGCCGAGCCGGTCCTGGATTCCCAGCTGCGCTCGTCGGACTCGATCCGGGCCTGGACCCGCAACCTCGCCGACGTCACCGATCAGCTCCGGACCAACGAACCGCAGCTCACCTCGCTCGTCCAGCGCGGGCCGGACTCGCTCGGGCGGGCGACCAGGGTCCTCAACGACCTGCAACCGACCATGCCGGTCCTCGTCGCGAACCTGGTGAGCGTCGGCGAGGTCGGGGTGGTCTACAACCGGTCGATCGAGCAGTTGCTCGTGATCTACCCGGCCCTGGTGTCCTCGCTGATCACGGCCATCAACGGGGCGAAGGACGACGGGGAGATCAAGGTGGACTTCAACCTCCAGATCAACGAGACCCCTCCGTGTACGACGGGCTTCCTGCCGGCGGACCAGCGGCGGTCGCCCGCCGACCTCTCCGTCCCGCCGCTGATCAACGGCATCTACTGCAAGGTCCCCCAGGACTCCCAGGTGACCGTCCGCGGAGCACGCAACCTGCCGTGCATGGAGTTCCCGGGCCGCCGCGCGGCCTCGCCCGAGGAGTGCAGGGCGAACAACTACACGCCCGAGGGGCACAACCCGCCCGACACCAGTGAGGTCGGCCCGCCCGGGAACAACCCCAACGCGTACAACGTGGTGCCGTCGTCGACTTCCGGGGAGCGGGAGATCCGCACCTCGGCGGCGATGTACGACCCGGCGACGGGCGAGTATCTCGGGGCGGACGGCAAGACGTATCGTCAGTTGAACCTCGGCACGGCCGCCCGCCTGCCGGCTGACGCCAGCCTCACCGACGTCATGACGAACGGAGTGACCTAGCCAGTGTCATCGCAGCCCTCGAACGATCGGGACCAGCCCGACCGCGCGGGGCGGGGCGGCCTCACGCCGCTGGCCGTCATCGCCGCCCTGTCCCTCCTCGCCGCACTGGTCACGGGAGGACTCTGGCTGTCCGAGCAGGGGAAGGCGGCGTCGGTCCGCGCCGACCGCGCCTCCGCCACCGAGCTCGACCAGGCCTACCGTGACTTCGCCACCGAGGTCCTGACCCACCTGATGACCATCCGCCAGGAGACGCTCTCCGAGGACGTCGACCGGATAGTGGGCATGATCGAGGGTGACTTCTCGGAGCAGTTCGCTCCGCGTCGTGACTCGTACGAGGAGGTCGTCCAGACCACCGAGGTCGTGGCGGACGGCGTGGTCTCCGCGGCCGCGGTCGAGAGGTCCTACCCCGACCACGCGGACGTGATCATGGCGATCGATCAGACGATCGGCAACCCGAGGTCGCAGGAGGACCAGGATCGCCAGTACCGGGTGCGCGTCACGGTCAACCGGCACGACGACGGCGAGATGAAGGTCTCGGGGGTGAACTTCATCCCATGAGCACGGACGACACCACGCCTGACGACGCCACTCCTGACGACACCACGCCCGACGACACCACGCCTGACGACACCACGCCCGACAGCCTCACCCCCGACGGGAGCAGGCCGGACGTCCGCGCCGCCCGTCGCGCACAACGCGAGGCCGAACGGGCCGCGCGGGCGCAACGCAAGGCCG
>NZ_JAALEE010000052.1:0-3639 GCF_014145265.1 Dietzia sp. CW19
CGCACTAACGGAGATACCCACTAGTCGCTGACCGCCGACACGATCCGGTCGCCGACCTCGGAGGTCACCACGGGACGGTCTCCACGCGACCCGAGGTCCGCCTCGACCGCGGCCTCCACGCGCTCGGCCTCGGCGACCCTGCCCAGGTGCCTCAACATCAGCGCCACCGACAGGATGGCCGCGGTGGGGTCGGCCTTGCCCTGTCCTGCGATGTCCGGGGCGGAACCGTGCACCGGTTCGAACATGGACGGGTTGGTTCCCGAGGCGTCGATGTTCCCCGACGCGGCGGTGCCGATGCCCCCGGTGACGGCGGCGGCGAGATCGGTGATGATGTCGCCGAACAGGTTGTCGGTGACGATCACGTCGAAGCGCGAGGGTTCGGTGACCATGTAGATCGTCGCGGCGTCGATGTGGCAGTAGTCGACCGCGACGTCCGGGAACTCCGGGGCCACCTCGTCGACGGTGCGCTGCCAGAGCCCACCCGCGTTGACCAGCACATTGGTCTTGTGGACGAGCGTCAGCTTCCCTCGGCGGGACCGCGCCCGGCCGAACGCGTCGCGCACCACGCGCTCGACGCCGAAACGGGTGTTGACGGAGGTCTCGGTGCCGATCTCGTGGGGTGTCCCCACGCGGATCGCCCCACCGTTGCCGGTGTAGAGCCCCTCGGTCCCCTCGCGCACCACGACGAAGTCGATCTCACCCGGGTCCCTGAGCGGGGTCCCCGAACCGGGGTACAGCCGCGACGGGCGGAGGTTGACGTGGTGGTCGAGCGCGAACCGCAGTGGGAGCAGCATCCCGCGTTCGAGCACCCCGGCGGGCACCGATCGCGGATCGCCGATGGCCCCGAGCAGGATCGCATCGTGACCCTTGAGGCTCTCGATGTCCGCCTCGGTCAGGGTCTCCCCGTTGCGGAGATACCGGCGCGCGCCCAGGTCGTACTCGGTCTTCTCGACCCCCGGGACGAGCGCGTCCAGGACCCGGATCGCCTCGGCCGTCACCTCGACACCGATCCCGTCCCCGGGGATGACTGCGAGCTTCATGATGTCCGACCCCCGCTCAGACCAGGGAGATCTGGGTCGCCGTGGCGTCGAGCTCGGAGACGATCCGGTCGACGGTCGGTTCGGCGACCGCACGATCGACCCGCAGGATCAGCGAGGCACCTTCACCGGTGACGTCCTGGCTGAGCGCGGCGGCCTGGATGTCGATGCCCTCCCCGCCGAGGATGGAGCCCACCTTTCCGAGCACGCCCGGGCGGTCGGAGTAGTGGACGAACAGGTTCTGACCCTCGGCACGCATGTCGAAGCCGCGCTCGTTGATCCGGACGATCTTCTGCACCTGGTCCAGACCGGCCAGCGTGCCGGTGACATGGGCCGACGCGCCGTCCGCGGCCACCGCGGTGACGGTGACCGTACTGCGGTAGGACTTCGACTCGCTGCGGGTCTCGACCGAGTGCGTGACACCGCGCTGCTCGGCCATCTGGCCGACGTTGACGAAGGTGGCGGGCTCGTCGGTGATGGCGGAGAACATCCCGCGCAGGGCGGCCAGACCCAGCACGTCCACCTGCTCGGCGGCCAGTTCGCCCGCGACCTCGACGGTCACGGTGGTGGGCACACCCGGGCACAGGTGACCGGCGATGAGTCCGAGCTTCCGGACGAGGTCGAGCCACGGAGCGACCTCGTCGCCGACCGGGCCGCCGGTGACGTTGACGGCGTCGGGGACGAACTCCCCGCGCAGGGCGAGCAGCACGCTGCGCGCGACGTCGGTGCCGGCCCGGTCCTGCGCCTCGCTCGTGGAGGCACCCAGGTGCGGCGTGACGACGGTGTTCTCGAGGTCGAACAGCGGCGAGTCGGTGCAGGGCTCGGTGTCGAACACGTCCAGGGCGGCGGACCGCACCTTGCCGGACCTCAGGGCCTCGACGAGCGCGTCCTCGACGATGAGTCCGCCGCGGGCGGCGTTGACGATCACGACGCCGTCCTTGGCCCGGGCCAACCGCTCGGCGTCGAGCAGGCCGGCCGTCTCCTTGGTCTTGGGCAGGTGCATCGTGATGATGTCCGCGCGGGAGACCAGCTCATCGATGTCCACGAGCTCGATCCCGAGCTGGGCCGCGCGGGCGGCGGGCAGGTAGGGGTCGTAGGCGATGAGGTTCGTCTCGAACGCCGCCAGACGTTGTGCCACGAGCTGACCGATCCGACCCAGGCCCACCACGCCGACGGTCTTCCCGAGCAACTCGACGCCGTTGAAGGAGCTGCGCTTCCAGGTGTGCTCGCGCAGGGTGCGGTCGGCGGCCGGGATCTGGCGGCAGGCGGCCATGAGCAGGGCGACGGCGTGCTCGGCGGCCGAGTGGATGTTGGAGGTGGGCGCGTTGACCACCATGACGCCGCGCTCGGTCGCCGCGGGGATCTCCACGTTGTCGAGGCCGACACCCGCGCGACCGATGATCTTGAGCTTCGGGGCGGCGGCCATCACCTCGGCGTCGACGGTCGTGGCGGAGCGGACGAGGATCGCGTCCGCATCGGCGACGGCCTCGAGGAGCTTGGGACGATCCGGGCCGTCGACCCAGCGGACCTCCACGGCGTCGCCGAGCGCGTCGACGGTCGACTGGGCGAGCTTGTCGGCGATGAGGACGACGGGACGTCCGGATGCTGTCACAGTGGGATCTCCTCGGTGTCAATTTGGGCACACCCAGTCTAGGCCACCGCACACCGCCGAGGACCAGTGGCCGGGGTGGCCCGGGACGCCTACCGTGGCTGATGTCACCGCAGGCCCCGACCGACGTCCGACGAACGGATCACCTATGTTGCGCCCGCCCCGGTCGACCGGTTTCCCGGTCCGCCTGCCCAGCCCCTGGATGCCCGTCCTCGCCCCCGCGCGCGGCTCGACCGCGGTCGCCTCCTATCTCCGGGCACACCTCTACGGGGCGGCGGTGGGTCGCAGCCTCCTGGACCACTGCATCCGCGCCGTCGACGAGACCGATAAGACCCGCCTGGAGCCCCTGCGCGCCCAGTTCGAGCAGGAGATCGACACCGCCGCCGCGCTGCTGGCCCGGCTGACTCCCATCGGGACCCCGGGCCGGCGACTGCTGCGACTGTCGACCGGTCTCTCGTTCTCCGTGCTTCCGGTGGGGCCGGTGCTGAGCGATCCGCTGGCGCGGCTCGCGCTGCTGGAGGCGCTACGCACCCTCGTGGTGGCCAAGCGCTCCATGTGGGAACTGCTCGCGGACTCGTGGGTCGCCGACCAGCCCTCACGGGGCGACGACGACGAGGTGGGCGGACCCGGCACCCGGCGCGTCCTCCTGGATCTGGCGGAGCAGGCCGTGGCCCAGGAGAAGGTG
This sequence comes from Dietzia sp. CW19, assembly GCF_014145265.1. Classification (NCBI taxonomy): domain Bacteria; kingdom Bacillati; phylum Actinomycetota; class Actinomycetes; order Mycobacteriales; family Dietziaceae; genus Dietzia; species Dietzia sp. CW19. The sequence goes on from NZ_JAALEE010000052.1 coordinate 3,332, forward strand.
TTGGAGGAACTGCGCCGGACCTACGGCCTGGCGGTGTTCGAGTGAGCTCCTCCGCGCCGGTGCGCGCCGACGTGGTGGTGGTGGGGTCGGGTCCGAACGGCCTCGCCGCCGCACTCCTGTGCGCCCGCGCGGGCCGTCGCGTCGTGGTTCTCGAGGCCGAGGACACCATCGGGGGCGGGTGCCGCACCCTGCCCATGGACGGCATGCCGGGTGATCTCGGCGCGGACCTCGTCGTCGACCCGTGTTCGGCCGTCCACCCGATGGCCGGCGCCGCGCCGTTCTTCCGTCGGTTCGACCTCGCCGCACAC
>NZ_JAALEE010000529.1:0-1084 GCF_014145265.1 Dietzia sp. CW19
CACCCCCCGCCTCGACGGCGGGGAAACATGGACGACACACGACTGCGGCAGGATGGACATCGTGACCACCAACGACGACTTACCACTGCTGGGCCGCACGGTCGCGGTGACGGCTGCGCGTCGGGCGTCGGAACAGAAGGTTCTGCTCGAACGCCGGGGTGCGGCGGTCCTCCACGCGCCGGCGATCCGCATGATCCCCGTGGCCGAGGACGAACTCGTCCGCTCGGCCACCGCCCGGGTGCTCGCTGCTCCCGCCGACCTCATGGTCCTCACCACGGCGACCGGAGTCCGGTGGTGGACGCAGGTGTGCGAGGAGTGGGGTTACTCCCGGGACCTGCACGCCCTCATGGAACGGGTGCCGCTGTACTCGCGCGGGCCCAAGGTCACCGGGGCGCTCCGGGCCGCCGGTCTGCGCGAACACGCGTCGGCGGCGAGCGAGGCGACCCCCGAACTGTTGGAGATGCTGCTGGAGCGCGGGGTCGACGGCCTCACCGTGGCCGTGCAGCTCCAGGGTGCGAGCTCGGACTGGAATCCCATGGCCCCCCTGGTGGAGGGGCTCCGCGCGGCGGGGGCCGAGGTGATCGTGGTGCCGATCTACCGTTGGGAGCTCCCCGAGGACCTGGAGGCGTTCGACGACCTCGTCCGGACCGTCGCCCGGGCTGGCGTCGACGGGGTGACGTTCACCGCCGCCCCGGCCGTGGTGTCGATGCTCGAGCGGGCCGACCTGATGGGGATCCACGACGACGTGCTGGACGCCCTGTCCGGTCCGGTCGCCGCCCTCTGTGTGGGACCGGTGACCGCCGAACCGCTGGTCGACCTCGGTGTACCCGTGTCGATGCCGGACCGGATGCGCCTCGGTGCGCTCATGCGACACGTCACCGACGAGCTGGTGGCGCGGTCCCGGCCCGTCACGGTGGCCGGCCACGAACTCACCGTGTGTGCGGCCGCGGTCCTGATGGACGGTCGGCCCATCGAGCTCTCGCCGGCGCCGCTGGCACTGCTGCGTGCGATGGCGGACCGGCCGGGCAAGTGCGTGAGCCGGGAGGAACTCCTCGCCGTGCTGCCCGGCGACGGCGCCGACCCG
>NZ_JAALEE010000530.1:0-4848 GCF_014145265.1 Dietzia sp. CW19
CGCGCGCCGGTTCGCCGACGCCGGTTACCTCGTGGGCGCCTTCGACCTGCAGCCGTGCGAGTGGGCGCGGGGGGACGACCGCGTGGTCACCGGCGCGCTGGACGTCACCGACCCGGTCGCCTGGGAGTCCGCCCTGGCGGAGGTGACCGCCCGCTCCGGCGGCGCGCTGGACGTCCTGGTCAACAATGCCGGGTTGCTGTACGGGATGCCGTTCACGGATGCGAGCTACGAGCGGGACTCCGCGCTGGTGGACGTCAACGTCAAGGGCGTGATGTACGGCTGCCGGGCGGCGTTCGGATACCTGGAGAAGGCCCCGGCCCCGACCGTGGTCAACCTCTGTTCGGCGTCGGCGATCTACGGCCAGGCCGAGATGGCCGTGTACTCGGCCACCAAGTTCGCCGTCCGTGGACTCACCGAGGCTCTGGACCTCGAATGGGGTCCCAAGGGCATCCGGGTGTGCTCGGTGTGGCCGCTCTACGTGGGTACCGGCATGCTCGAGGGCGTCGACACCGCCGGGATGCGGAACATGGGCGTCCACCTGACCGAGGCCGACGTGGCCGGTGAGATCCTCGACCTGGCGGAGCAGACGCGACACACCCCGTCCGGGGTGCTGGGCCGGATCCGCGGCGCCCTGGGTCGCGAGGTGCACCGGCCGGTGGGCACGCAGGCCACCGCGATGTACCTGGCGTCACAGATCGGGCCGGGGCGGGTCATCAGGATGGCCAATCGTCGTCTCACCTCGTGAGCGGACCCGCTACCGACCCGGAGGCGGCATCGGTGGACCCCGGTGCCGGGCCGACCGAGTGGGGAGAAGGCCTCGTCGGGGTGGGTCCGTGGGAGCTTGAGCGCCCGGGTGAGCCGCGGCCTACGGGCGACCGCTGGGATCCGGACCTCCTCGACTCCGGCGACCGCCGCAATGTGGTCGACCGCTACCGCTACTGGCGGCGTGAGGCGATCGTGGCCGACCTCGACACCCGCCGGCACCCCTTCCACGTGGCCATCGAGAACTTCGGTCACGACGCCAACATCGGCACCGTCGTCCGCACGGCCAACGCCTTCCTCGCGGCGGAGGTGCACATCGTGGGGCGACGTCGCTGGAACCGCCGCGGGGCGATGGTCACCGACCGCTACCAGCACCTGCGCCACCACGAGGACGTGGCAGCGCTGATGGACTGGGCCGAATCTTCAGGGGTGCCGGTCGTCGCCGTCGACAACCTCCCCGGCGCCGAGCCGCTCGAGACCGCCCGGCTCCCGCGCGAGTGTGTGCTGCTGTTCGGTCAGGAAGGTCCCGGGGTCAGCGCCGACGCGCGACGACGGGCGGCGAAGACCGTGTCGATCGCCCAGTTCGGCTCGACCCGGTCCATCAACGCGGGCGTGGCCGCGGGGATCGCGATGCACGCGTGGGTCCGCGAGCACGCTGCGCCGACCTGAGCTGCGCTGACCTGGGCTGGCCGACTTGAGCTGTGCTGACCTGGGCTGGCCAACCTGGGCTGTGCCACCCGAGGTGCAACATCTATCTATTGATTTTCGATAGTTAATCATCCATAGTCGTGAGATGGAGATCGAAAGACGAGCGGTCCTGCCGCTGCGGGTGTCCCTGGTGGTGCTGTTCGCGGTACTGCTCCTGCTGCAGACCATGTCGTTGCCCGGGCAGTTCGCGCACATGGCTGAGACATCGCCGGGCGACGCACATCTGCGGTGGCCACTGACGGCGGTGTCGATCTACTGGGTGCTGTGCATCCAGGTCGTGGTGGTGGCCACCTGGAAGCTGCTCACGCTGGTCAAGGACGACCGCATCTTCACCGACGCGTCACTGATCTGGGTCGACGTGATCCTCGGGGCGATCGTCGCGGCCTGGGGGATGCTCGTGCTCGTCCTGGTGCTCGTGGGCGTCAACGCGAACGATCCCGGACTGCCGCTGCTGCTCTTCCTCGTCGTCGTCATCATCACCGTCGCGGCGCTGCTCATGGTCGTCATGCGGGCACTCCTCCGGCAGGCCACCTCGTTGCGGTCCGAGATGGACACGGTGGTGTGATGCCGATCGTTGTGCGGATTGACGTAGAGCTCGCCAGGCGCAAGATGAGTGTGGGTGAGTTCGCGGAGCGGGTGGGACTCACGCCGGCGAACGTCGCGGTGCTGAAGAACGGGCGTGCCAAGGCGGTGCGGTTCAGCACGCTCGAGGCCATGTGTCGCGTGCTTGAGTGTCAGCCCGGGGACCTGCTGGAATGGGTGGAGGAATGAGGGGCGCAGCGGGGTTCGCCCTGGTCCTCGTCGGGGTGCTGAGCGTGGTGGGCCTCGGGGGAGTGGCGATCGTCCTCGGCGGGGCGGACGACTCCCCGGGCCTTCAGGGGATCGGTGTGGTCCTGGTGGTCGGGGCGACGGTCGCCGCCCTCCGTTGGCGGGGCGGACGACCACGGTAGAGACCCGGCTCAGGCCGCCGGGGCGGAGGGCCCGTTGCGGATGCGGTCGACGAGCTTCGGCCCGGCGGTGACGGCCATCGGTATGACCGAGATCAGCACGATCCCGATGAGGATCAGGTCGATGTGCTCCTTGATCAGCGCGAATTGCCCCAACCATGCGCCGAGTGCGGTCACCCCCGCGGCCCACAACACCGCACCCACCATGTTGAACAGCACGAACACGCGGTAGCGCATCCCGGCCATGCCCGCCACCAGCGGCGCGTAGGTGCGGACGATCGGCACGAAGCGGCACAGGATGATCGTGGCCGGCCCCCACTTGTCGAAGAACTCGTGGGCCTCGCGGATGTAGACCTGCTTGAAGATCCGCCCGTCCGGCCGCTCCCGCAGGTGGTGGCCCCACCGGTTGCCGATGAAGTAGCCCACCTGGTCGCCGAGGAACGCCGCGATCGGGGCGGCCACCAGCACCACCCACAGTGGTGCGAAGGGGTTGTCCTGCTGGGTGAGCAGCCCCGCGGTGAACAACAGTGAGTCGCCCGGGAGGAACGGGAACAGCAGACCGGACTCGATGAAGACCACGGCGAGGAGAGCCGGGAGTATCGCGTTGCCGAACGGTCCGTCGCCGGACAGCCAGAACTCCGGGTCCATGAATCCGGGACCGAGCGCCAGGACGTGCTGGGCCTGTTCGGCCACCAGGTGCGTGTTCACCTCGGGAATCGTAGACCCGCTCTGCTGGGAAACGGCTGAAACCGTGCCCCCGCTGGTCCTCCGGGGCCCGCCACCTCGCGGTACCTCGTAGGATGGGATGAGTCACAGTGCCGAAATCTGGAGGATCGTCAATGCCTATCGCCACCCCGGAGCAGTACAAGGACATGCTCGACCGGGCTCGCAAGGAGGGTTTCGCCTACCCCGCGATCAACTGCACCTCCTCCGAGACCATCAACGCGGCCATCAAGGGATTCGCCGACGCGGGCTCGGACGGGATCATCCAGTTCTCCACGGGTGGAGCGGAATTCGGGTCCGGCCTGAACGTCAAGGACATGGTGACGGGCGCGGTCGCGCTGGCCGAGTTCGCGCACATCGTGGCCGAGAAGTATGACGTGTTGGTCGCGCTGCACACCGACCACTGCCCCGAGGACAAGCTCGACACCTTCGTGCGCCCGCTCATCCGGATCTCCCAGGAGCGCGTGGACGCCGGGCGTAACCCGCTGTTCCAGTCGCACATGTGGGACGGCTCGGCCACCCCGCTCGACCGCAACCTCGAGATCGCCAAGGAGCTCCTCGAGAAGACGGCCAGCGCCAACCAGATCCTCGAGATCGAGATCGGCGTCGTGGGCGGCGAGGAGGACGGTGTCGAGAACGAGATCAACGAGAAGCTCTACACCTCCCGCGAGGACTTCGAGGCGACCATCGACGCGCTCGGGGCCGGCAACACCGGGCAGCGCTACCTGCTCGCCGCGACGTTCGGCAACGTCCACGGCGTCTACAAGCCGGGCAACGTCGTGCTGCGTCCCGAGGTGCTCAAGATGGGCCAGGAGGTCGCGGTGGAGAAGCTCGGTCTCAACGAGGGTGACCTGCCGTTCGACTTCGTCTTCCACGGCGGCTCGGGCTCGGCCAAGAGCGAGATCGAGGAGGCGCTGAGCTACGGCGTCATCAAGATGAACGTCGACACCGACACGCAGTACGCGTTCACCCGCCCGATCGCCGGTCAGATGTTCGCCAACTACGACGGCGTCCTGAAGATCGACGGCGAGGTCGGCAACAAGAAGGTCTACGACCCGCGCTCGTACCTCAAGAAGGCCGAGCAGGGGATGTCCGAGCGGGTCGTCGAGGCGTGCAACGACCTCAAGTCGGCCGGCAAGTCCAAGGGCGCCTCTGCCTGACCAGCGGCTTCGGCCTGATCCCACTCACGGCGACCCGACGGGGTCGGTGCCACCAGCGGCGTCTCTCCTCCAGTGGAGAGGCGCCGCTGTCGTGTGATCACCGGGTGGTCTGGGCGCCATGCCCGGCAATTCTGGATCGAACACTTGTGCTGTTCCGCCCCGGGCGATAAGATGGATCACACGTTCGAATGGTGGCGAGTTCGATAGGCGCAGGGGGGTGCGGTGGTGGATCCGATGATGACGACGACGAGTTCGGCGGCGTTCGGGGCGCTTCGCGCCGTGCCGGAGGCTCTCGACACGCTGGGCGCCGAGGCGCTGAGCGAAGTGGCACGGTCGGCCACTCTGGCGCAGAACCTCGCCGCGGCCACCCGACTGCAGGCCGCGCATCACCTCGTGGAGGCGATGGGCCGGCTCGATCGGGAGGCGCGGGGGTCAGGCCCCGGCCGGGAGCCTGGCGATTCCGGCCCCGCCGATTCTCGTCCTGCCTACGCGCGCCTGGATCCGGCTGATCGGGCGCGTGATCACCTGGCGGCGGCGATGGCGCTGAC
>NZ_JAALEE010000530.1:5204-5627 GCF_014145265.1 Dietzia sp. CW19
CCCCGGCCGCGACGGCATGACCAGCATGTGGGCCCACCTGCCCAGCGGGGACGCCGAGAAACTCCACCGCCGCATCGACGCCGCCGCCCGCGCCGCCTGCGATTCGGGCCATCCCCGCACCCGCGACCAACTGCGCGCCGATGCCCTGTGCGCCCTGGGGGACCCGAACACCGACGACATCGGCACCGCCCTGCACGACCCCGAGGACACCCACCGCGCCGACAACACAGATGGCGCGACCGCCGGCACGGACACGCCGCCGGGCGGTCCGCCGCCGGGTGCGTCGTGGGGCACCGACAAGCCCATCCGGATCTCGATCATCGACAGCATCGCGCAGGGCCTGCCCAACCGGGTGCAGTTCGTCAACGGCGCCTACGCCAGCTTCGACTGGCTGTGCGAGGAACTGCTCTCCGGCGGTGACGC
>NZ_JAALEE010000530.1:5637-6572 GCF_014145265.1 Dietzia sp. CW19
GACACGCCGGATGCGGTGCTCAAGTACTTCATCACCCCGGCGCTGGCCGAGAGGATCCGGTTGCGTGACGGGACCTGCCGCCACCCCGGCTGCACGGTTGACGCACGCGACTGCGAGATCGACCACGTCATCGCCTTCGACCACCTGCGCCCGGAACTGGGCGGACCCACCGCCGAGTGGAACCTGATCTGCCTGTGCCGCAAGCACCACCGCGAGAAGACCTTCGGCCACTGCGCCTACCGGCCCGGACCCCTCGGTGAACTGACCATCATCACCGAGACCGGACACGAACACCGCACCACCCCACACGGCCCACTGGCCCAAGCGCGCGACCGGATCCTCGACCACCGATGGCGCCAACACCTCGAGCGCCTCTTCACCGACGACGGCCACCTCACCAACCCACCAGGCGCCCACCGCACCCACCCCGCGTGACTCCTGCACGGCTCGTGTGTGCGGCGCGTGGCGTGCCGTCGTGTCTCAGGGCGATCAGACTCGGGGCGATCAGCCGGCGGGAACTCAGCCGGGCTGATCGCCCTGAGGCACCGCACCCATTCCCACGCCGGGCTCGCACACCTTCCAGGCGCCGTCCTCATTGAGCATCCGTACCTGCTCTGGCGCGGACTCGTCGGATTCCGACTCCACGGTGGCGGTGGCGACATCGCCCTCGATCTCGACCCCGGTGACCTCGAGATCCTGCGGGAACGAACCCGCGATGGACTCGCGCAGCATCGCGTCGAGGTCGGTGCCGGTCTGCTCGCCGGAGGCGGTGATGTTGTCGACCAGGTCCTGCGGCACCCGGTTCTCGGCGCAGAGATGGCTGTTGAACTCGGCGAACGAGTCCGAGGCGGTCATGTCGCGGAGAGTCTGCTCGACCGCGCGCTCCGCGCGATCCGAGGACGACATCGGCCCGGCCGCGACGAGCCACACGAGTG
>NZ_JAALEE010000531.1:0-1336 GCF_014145265.1 Dietzia sp. CW19
CAGACGGCGGAGGACGGCGCGCACCGCCGCGTCGGCGGGGGAGCCGTCGGCCGCGCGGGCGGACAGGGCGGACGTCTCAGTGCCCCTCGGAGTGGGTCTCGACCGGACGGGTGTACTCGTCGCTGGCCGGGACCTCGGCGATGACGGCTGCCGCCATCTCGATCTGGTCGCCGTTGGAGAAGGAGACGGTGGCCGGCACCGAGGTGCCGATCTGGAGGTCGTCCGCACCGGGGAGGGTGGCGGTGGTCCGCTCGACGCAGAGGTCGTCCCCGCCGGGGACGGGCTCTGCGTCCTCCGCCGCCGAGACGATCAGCGAGCACCCGCGCTCGAGGGGCTGCGACTCGCCGATCTGCGCCTCGATCCCGTCGATCTCGAGACGGTCGAGGGAGATCGACTCACCAATGCCGGTCCCGGTGAAGGAGGCGACGAACCCGAGACGCGCCTCCCCCGTCTCGGGGAGGACCACCACGAGGTCGTTGACGTACAGCTCGCCCGCGGAACCCTGTCCACCGTCCACCGCGGCGACCTGACCGGCCGTCTGCGAGATCTGGCCGGCGCCACACGCGGACATACCGACGGCGGTACCCACGGCCAGGACTACGAGCGCGGTGCGGCGCAGGCCGGTGTTCGGTGAAGTCACGTCAGGCTCCTCGGGAGATGGTCGTTCTCAGGCCGGTCTCATCGTAGTCCACGGCCGGTCGTGACCGGCGCCAGAGTGCGCCCCTCGCACCCCCCGGATGCGCCGGTCGGGCCGTTCGGGTTGCTGACCTGCATAAACGGATAACCCCAGCGCTGAGGGCGTGCTAAGATGGCTCAGTCGAAAGGGGAAAGCCACTCATGGAGTTCAAGGTCGGCGACACTGTCGTCTACCCGCATCACGGCGCCGCAAGTATCCAGGCGATCGAGATGCGGACGGTCAAGGGCACCGAGAAGGAATACCTCGTCCTCAAGGTTTCACAGGGCGATCTCACGGTCCGGGTTCCGGCCGAGAACGCCGAGTACGTGGGCGTGCGCGACGTGGTCGACGAGGCGGGGCTCGACAAGGTCTTCGATGTCCTGCGTACCGAGCACGCGGAGGAGCCGACCAACTGGTCGCGCCGCTACAAGGCGAACGGCGAGAAGCTGGCCTCGGGGGACGTGAACAAGGTCGCCGAGGTCGTCCGCGATCTGTGGCGCCGCGACCTGGACCGGGGACTGTCCGCCGGCGAGAAGCGCATGCTCGCCAAGGCGCGGCAGGTGCTGGTCGGCGAACTCGCGCTGGCCGACCGTGCGGACGAGCACCGTGCGGACGAGCTCCTCGAGCAGGTCCTGGCCGCCGCGGCCGCGCCGGCCTGAC
>NZ_JAALEE010000053.1:0-19938 GCF_014145265.1 Dietzia sp. CW19
TCCTGGGCGGGAGCTCCGCTGGCGGGCCGCCAGCGGGCGCTCACGGCGCCGTCGGCGGTGACCTTGCCGATCCTGCTGCGTTCGACCACGTGTCCGTGGTCGGAGAGCAGGACCACGTCTCGTCCGACGGCGCGGGCGTAGTCGAGCAGCTTGTCCAGGTGGGTGATGCGCGCGGTGGTCCAGGTGGTGGCGATGGGGTCGGACCGGTCTAGAGCGTCATCGACGGTGTTGAGCACCGCGCCCACCACGGGGACGTGCTTGGTGTCGTAGATGGCGCTGCGGACGGTATCGCCGATGCTCGCGTCGAGGTCGGCCTTGTGGAACAGCGGCCCGTCGCTGGCCGAGGGGTGGGCGGGGAACAGGGCGGCGAACCCGGTCCGCTCCTCCTGCTGCCCGCCGAGGGCCAGCTCGCCCCTGAGCAGCGAGGTCCGGGACGCGGTGGTCACCGACGGCAGGGCGGAGGCTGCCACGTCGAGTCCGAGGGAGGCCAGGTCGAGCCGCTGCCAGACGGTGGCGTGACGGGCCGCCACGTCCTCGAGCAGCCCGTGCGCGGCGGCCACGGAAAGGCCATCGATCACCACTACGAGCAGCGCCCGCTCACTCCGTTGACCGGATTCAACCGGCCCGGACCTCCGCAGGGTCGCGACGACACGAGTTAGCACGTCCTCCATGAGCAGGGCGTCGCCGGCGGTGGAGCGGTCGGCCAATCGCGCACCGACAAGCGCAGCGAAGGTCCGGTCGATGTCGCGTCGTACGGCGAGGGTGCGGTCGAGCACGCGACGACCGAGCGCATCGGGGTCCGCCGCGGACTGCCCGACCGCGGGCTTGGGATCGGCGGTGAAGCCACGCCAAGCCGAGTTGACGGCCCTGTCCACCCAGCTCAGTTCGTCGACGTACGCGCGCATCGCCTCGACGTGACCGACGGAACGCAGCCGGTCGGCCACGGCGGCGGCCTCGGTCTGGTTCCACCGGTGGAGCCGGACCAGCGCGGCGGCGGTCTCGAGATCGTCGGGCCGGGAACGCTCGGCTTCGACGTGCGCCCGCAGCGCCTTGAGCCCCCGCAGCAACGCGGTCTCGCCCCCTCCGTCGAGGGCGGAGGCCAGGCCGCGGGCGTACACGTCGAGGCGGCGCTGGAAGGCGCCGGGCAGGACGGTGGATCCGGCGAGCAGGGAGGCGCCGCCGTTCTGCTCGAATCCGGCGATCAATCGATTGGCCTCACCGAGTACGGCGGTGAGCGGCTGCCCGTCATCGAGTGAGGCGCGGACGGCCTTAGCGGCGGCGGACCCCCATTCGCGCAGGGACTGGTCCCCGAGTGTGGTGCCGATGTGGTGGCTGAACAGGGCCCGCGCTCCGGTGAGTTCCGTGGGGGTGTCCTGCCAGTCGGGCGTGCGGAGGGTCTCGGCTACCAGGCCGGCGGGCAGGAGCGCCCGTGGCCCGCTCTTGTGCCACAGGCTGCGGATCCCGGGGCCGGTCAGCGTGAACGTTCGGCACAGCCACGTGATGAGCCCCGCGCGGACGTTAGATGTGAGCTGCGAGGCCAGCTCGTCCCACGCGGCGTGGGCGTCGGGGGTGGCACTCCACGCCAGGAGGTCCGCGAGCCGGTAATCCGGTTCCAGACCCAGCACGAGCGTGCTGATGGACCCGTAGAGGTGGTCCGCGGTGAGGACCGGGGTCGGGGTGGGGGCGAGGGAGTCACGGTGGTCGGCCAACGCGGTCGTGAGCCCCCGGACATCGTCCCGCCCTCGGGGGATGCGGCCGTCGGTCCGGTCGGCGGAGAACATCCCGAGCAGGGTGCCCACGGGGTCGAGTTCTCGCATGCGCCCAAGCGGTTGGAAATGCTCCTTGACGCCCTGGGGAATCTGCTCCTCGGGGAGGTCGGTGAGCACGACGCGCCACGGCACCTCGGGGTCATTCCGGTGCCGCACCACGTCCCGGATCTCCAGCACCGTCCGGCAGCAGTGGACCGGCACGGTGAGGTCATCGACGCGCAGCTCGATGCCGTCCCACTCGGGGCGGGCGTGCATCACCAGCAAACCGCGCTTGTGCTGCTTGTCCCGATAGAGACCGTGGAGGAGGGGAATGAGGTCGGCGGCGGTCGCCGTACCGAGGGACGACGACGAGGTGACGCTCCCCGCAAACCCGGCGCTGGCCGGGGTCACGTTTGGGGCTCCTCGGCGGTGATCTCGATCCGGAAGCGGGTGCCCGCCCCGTAGCTCTGCCCAAGATCAGCGAGGGCCGTGTGGATCGCGGCCTCGACTTGGCTGCCGTGCGCCTCGAATGTCCGGCGTGCACCGGAGCCGGTGATCTCCACTTCGGTCGGCGGAAGAGGTGGCAGCGGGGGTGGAGGCGGCGAAATCGGCGGGGTCGGGATCGGGGGCGGGGGCGGACCGACGATCGCCTTGTTGATCCAGTCCTGAGCGCGCTTCTCAAACTTCTGAACAGCCGTGGCCAGATGCTGGACGAACTCGTGGGTGTCGACGCCCTTGTCGAGGTCCATAACGATCTGCGTGGCTTCGCCGCCGAGGGGCCCCTGCTTGGCGCGGCCACCGACCACCGTCTCGAGGGTCGGGCCGAGGTTGCGCGCGACGGCGGCGACCTCGTCGGCACTCGTGATGGACAGACTTGCCTCGTTGGTGGTGGCCCCGAGGTAGGTGCCCGGCCCCTCGCCGGCGGCGGCGAGGGCGGTGACGATCTCGCCGTGGTGCTGCTTCTTGCGCACCAGCGTCTGCAGCAACTCGGTCTGCCGGCGCGCGAGCTGGAGCCGCCGCCCGTCGGCGCCTCGGCCCAGTCGCTGCTCGAGCTTGGCTAACTGCTCCACCAGGTCCTCGCTGGGCCGCTTGAACTCGTCGGCCTTGCTCGCCACCTCACCCGCCAGGTGCGTGAGGTTGGTGGGGGAGAGGTGGCCGCGCTCGGGAATGCCGAACAGGTGCTGGGCAGCCTGGACGGCGCGGTCCCATTCGCCCTGCTCGGGCAGCACCGGTTCGCGCAGCTGGTGGGACTGCTGGATGTCCTTGAAGGCCGGCGCTGCTACGGGAGTCCCATAGGTGAACCAGCTGCGGTCGCGTGACTCGGACCACGCCGCCGCGAGGAGCGTGGTGCAGTCGCGGTTGAGCCCGGCTTGCGGCATGAGCTTCTCCACTGCCGCCACGACCTGCGCCACCGTGAGCACGCCCTGGTCCGGGGCGGTCTTCTCGTACTCGGCGAGCGCGCGGTCGATCTGCCCGGCCAGGGTCGCGAAGGTGGCACTGGGGAACACGAGGTGGGATTCGTGGACGTCGGCCACCCGCAGACCCCCCAGCACCAGCTGGACGGACTTGCGCTCGGCGGCGGCAAAGGAGGCGCGGCCGTCCTCGCGGGCGTCGGACCGCCGCAGCACCTCGAGCGAGGTCGCGAAGTCCTTCTGCATGAGCGCGCTGGTGGTGTCGAACCGCGGGTGGTCGGGGTAGCGCTGGTCAAACGCCTGATCGTAGAGCCGCCTAGCGGCCTCGCGCAGGGAGGCGCCGACGGGCCGCTGGACCACCACGGAGGAACTCAGCGAACGCACCGGCGGCTGCCCCTCGGGGAACACCGCCCCCTCGGCGATGCCATACATTTTGCGCAGGATGGCAGACAGCTGCCCGGCGAGCTGGTTGCGCTGGGTCACCATGACCTGGCGAACACGCTCGCGGTCGCCGTCGGCGAGGTAGCTGGTGTAACCCAGCCACTTCTCCGACTGCAGAACCCAGTCCATGGTGACGAGCTTGCCCAGGTCGTCCATCTGCTTGCGGTCGAGGAACGCCGGCAGCCAGGCCAGGGTGAAGTGGTCGTGCCCCTCGGTTCGCAGGCGGTCCAGGCGGGCGTGATCCTCGGAGACGCCGTGTCCCTCCTCGTCGAAGGGCAGGTCCACGATCACCCGCAGCGCCCCGGGTTCGACGGGTGCCAAGAGGGTGTCGGGCACGGAACCCGGGTCACGGACGTTGCCACGAACGATCTCGACGGTCCGGTTCGTTCCTCGCCAGGTGATCCTGGTCGAGCGCGCGCCGTCCGCCTGCGCGTCGATGGCGGCGATACCGAACTCCTCCTGCAGCATCGACCACAGACGTTCTCGGCGCCGGGAGAAGGTGTCCTCGCCGCGGGCGCGTTCGAGGATCTCGTCGAAAGGCAGTTCCTCGAGCGTGATGGAGATCAGCGGATCGTGGCTGTCTGTTCCCACGGTGATCTCGGGAACCGAGGTGTTCCACTCCCGAACAGAGGCGAGCGCGCGGGTCGGCGCGTCAGAGGCGACGATCGAGACAAGCTCCCCGTGGTTGAGGTGTGCAAGACGGCTGGCAGTGAGCGCCTTGAGCCCGGGCACCTCGGGCGCGAGAGCGGAGAGCAATAGCGTCTTGGCCAGTCGGAGCTGGGCCCGCACGCCCTTGGGCTGGTCCAGGTCCCGCACGCTCGGGTCGGCATCGGGAAACTGTGCCAGGACGGCGGGACGGAGCTTGTCGTGCCACAGCGTGCGCGCCGTGCGGAACCGGGCGGCCACGGCCTCGTCGGTGCCGCCCTTCTGGGTCCCGTCGATGATGTAGTCGAACACCTCACCCACGGGGATCACCTGGTCGACGGTCATGGTGTCGGCGAGGTCGACGAGCATCGACTCCATCACCTTGAGCGCGGTGCGGTCACGCTGCATGGCGGTGGACAGATGAACGAGGGTGTCGATGAGGACCGGGCTGAAGGGGTAGGTGAGGCGGAACTGCTCCTCGGTGGCTCCGCGGTGCTGGTCGTCGGTGTTGACCTTGTCCAGCAGGACGGGCTTGACGGCCGGGGAAAGGTGCAGGCGCTGGAACGAGGCCTCGAGCGCCTCGACCGCCGCGGCGTTCTTGGGGGTGAGGAGCCGGCGGTGGGCGATCTGCGGCAGGTTGGCCGAGCCGAGCGCGATGCCGGAGAAGCGGCCTTCCTGGTGGGCGATGGCCTGCTCGCGGATCTTGGTGGCCTCGCCGGCCTCGATGGACGAGTCCTTCCACGCCTTGAGGTCGTGCTGGCGGGCGATAAAGCTGACGATCGGCACGGCCATGCGGCCCTGGTCTGATTCGACGAACCCGGTGAGCTTCTGAATCTCGCGGCCGAAGAACTCGCGGTTGGAGAAGTGGAAGGTGAGCCACAGGATCAGCTCGTCGAGCAGCAGGACCACGGCCTCGTAGCCGAGGGCCTTGGCGTGCGCGGCGATCGCGGACAGACCCTCGGGCAGGTGCAGCCAGTCGGTGTTGGTGTGGGCGGAGGTGATCCACGTCTGGCCGAGCGCGGAGACGAGCGCGTCCCGCTCGGCGCGCGAGGCGGCGGGGTGTCGGGCGCGGTCGTAGGTGTCGCGGTCCCAGGTGGTGGCGGTGGCGCCGCCGAGCGCGGCCAGGTCGAGGCCGCCGGGGGTGGATGACGACGACGAGGTGACGCCGCCGGGTCCGGTGGTGGCAGTGGCCAGGCGGGCGAAGAACCTCTCGTCGCCTACCTCGGCACGCATCTGTTCGGCGTTCTCAAGCAGCCCGTCGGCCATGTGGAGTACCGGCGGGGTGACTCCCGGGTGGAGCCGGTTCAGGTGCGCCAGGTACGCCGAGAAGAGGGTGTCCTCGATGGAGTTCGAGCCCAGGAAGTGGAAGGGCAGCGCGAGGATCTTGCTCGACGTGGCCCGCGGGTGGTCGGCAATGTGCTGCTGGAGTTCGGCAATGGCGCGGGCGCGAGGGTCCCCGGTGAGAAGGGCGAGCAGCACCGCCATGAAGTGCGACTTGCCGGAGCCGAAGGAGCCCTTGAGGAAGGCCCCCTTGTTCTCTCCGGTGGCCAGGGCGCTGTCGACCAGGGCGAGCGCCTCGTCAAAGGCGTCGCCGATGGACGGGGTCACCACGTACTCGGCCAGGGTGGTCCCGAGTTCGTCTCTGGTGACGGCGTCGGAGAGTTGGAGGACGAACGTCGAGGTTCCCGAGTGCTCGGGGATCGAGAAGACGTCACGCAGGGTGGGGCTGGTGCCCGACCCTGCCGTCGCGCCGGGAGGGGTGAAGGCCATGGCCTCTAGCTTTCCTTATCGGGTGTAGTAGCTGCGGCTGCGACGCGCTTGCGGCCGCGGGTCGCGGGGGCGGGACGCCAGGCGGACAGGTCGGCGATCGCGACGCCGGAACGCTCGGCGAGCGAGGTCAGCTGTCCGGCGAGGTAGTCGGCCCAGTCGATTCCGGAGTGGGCGTCCATGCCGGAGTGCCACTGACGGATCCACGGCAGGAGCTCGGCTAGCCCCGCCACCAGGGGCGTGAGCTCGACAGGGTCGGTGTCGTCCTTGCGATCGTCGTACAGCGACACCAGGGCGATGCCTTGCTCGGCGTGGTCCCAGCCCGCCCAGCCCAGCATCGTGGTGGGATCGTCCGGCCCCGAGGCACCGGGGTAGGAAACAAACCGTTCCTTGGGCACGTCGAGCTTGCCTCGAGCCTGCCAGTATGAGGCCTTGCGGAAGTCCGCAGACGTGTACTTGGGCGGGACCGGGACCTGGGCGGTGGTGATCTCGCCGCGGTCCTCGGCGCGCTGGGCATCCCAGGTGACCTGCCATTCGGCGAACTTGCGCAAGCCCGAGTCCTTGAGCCGGAGTGCGGCCAGGTACGGCACGGCCTCGTCCTGCAAGAGCGCCACCAGGTTGGTGAGCACGCCGGCCTGCCGCTTGCTCGACCACAACTCGAGCGCCTCGGCCACACCCGCCAACTGCGGTGCGGTTTCGACCTTCGCGGCGAGATGGCGAATCGATTGCGGCTGCGGGTACCCGTTGGGGTCCTTCCACAGCTCAGGGTTCTCCAGCCTGTCCAGGATCCACGCCGCCAGAGCTGCGCGGACCCGGTCGGCCCACGGCACGGACGACCAGCGCCGCTTGTACTCGGGACGCTCGAGCAGCTCGAGCGAGCGGTCCTCGGCGATGAGATCCAGGCGACTCTGCACGGCGTCGCGGTATGCGGCCGGTAGGTGGGCCGGGATCTCGGTGACCGGCGTCGAGCGGTGGCGGTCGAACCACGCCGTCTCGGCCTCGCCTGCCTGCACCCGGCGCGCGAGGGCGATCTCGAAGGCCCGCTCGCCCAGAGCTATCCCGGGCACCTCATCCACCGGGAGCGACAGGTCGGAGTCGGTGAACCCGTACAGGTGGTACACCTGCCAATCGAGCTCCTCCTGCTCGGCGATCATCAGTCCACGAATCCGTTCCCATTCCGCCTCGCCGCGGGCGAACAGCTCAGCCGACGGCGATGACCCCTCGAGAAGCGCAGCGGGCTCGACCGCCGCCAACTCCTGGGCCAGCAGATCGACGCGCCGTGCGCGCTCCAACACGGATCCGGCCGGAAGTGGGAAGTCCTTCAGGGTCGTGCCGGTGAACTCATACCTGTCCGCCCATGGTTGCTGACTGACGCGTGCGCCGGAGTCGCCGACCGGGTCTCCTCCCTTTGGGTAGCTGTTTTGCTTGAGCCAGAAGCACGCCGTCGACGAGTTCAGCACGCCCAACAGTTCGAGGTGCTCGTCCTCGCTCGCCCCCTCCGGCAACTTGATCACCGGCGCCGAGCGGTTGAACACCTTCCCGCCGCGATCCAACAAAAAATGGTTATGCGTCGCCACAAACGCAAACGCGATCGAAAGCTCGGTTACGTAGGGCTTGAAAGTGTGCTGCATGTACTCGAACCATTCGAGACCAGCGTCTGCCATCTTCCCTTGGAATGTGGCTCTATTCGCGAGGAGCGCACGCATCCGCCAAAGCGATTCCGTTGGGAAGCCCATGTCCAACTCGCGCGATCCGTACTTGTACGGGTAGAGGATTCGAGTGTGGATTTCGCTTGAGTAGTCGCGAACACCGTCACCCATCAGGAATTCCCGGGAGAAGCGTTCACCCCTGAACCTAGGGCTACCGAAATTTGGTCGCATGAAAGCTTCGTCCGCTCCCGCTCGGATTGATCCTCCAACAGGCGCACCGAGTAAACCCACCAACATGGACACAGACGATTTGTCGATTTGCGCACTGACCAGTCCAGCCGATCCACCTTGCAGCGACCACGGATGCGCAGAGAGCATGTCACGCGGGACATCGACCACGCTGATCCACTGATCTTCATAATCCGGAGAATTAACGTTCTCCACGATGCTGCGCCACACGAGTCCCTGCGCGGGGTCTTCCGGCGCACCCGGCTCACCTTGAATCCCTAGCACTGCCCGGACTGTGGATGCGCTCGGTCGGCGATTTCGCGAGACTAGCGTCACCGTCGGGGTGCCGTGGCCCGGGATGTACGCGCCCGAGGTGTCGATCACCTCGAGCAGATCGATCCGCGGCAATAACTCCTCGATAAGCGGAACTCCGAACTCTCGCGCCATGAATGAGTTTGAGGTGATCTGCCCGATCCACCCCGCACGGGACGGATCGGTGGTGCCGGACTTGGCCAAGGCATGGAACTGTTCCATGAACGGCACCGTCAATGCGTACGTGCCCTTGCAGTAGCCGTACAGCTCTCGGTACCGCTGATTGAGGGTCTTATCCTTCACCGTGATGTAGGGCGGATTGCCCACCACCACGTCGTACTGGTCCCGCGCTAGCGTGCGTCGCAGCGCCGCCACGTCCTCTGTCGAGAGGTTGACCCCGCTGGCAACAGCGTCCGGATCAACGGAGAGGTCGCCGTAATCCAATCCGGACTGCCCAGCCGAATCCTCGCTCCATAGCAGCGAGTCTCCCGCGTACACCTGTAGCGGAAGCTCGGGCACGTTAAGCAGGCTCGACCCGCCGATCGCTCGGAGTGCTGCCACCATGAGTCGGAACTGCGCAATGGCAACCGCGAACGGGTTGATGTCCACCCCGTGGATGGAGGAGAGCGCCAGTCGCACCTGCTCGGTCGCCTCCACTCCGGGCGCTTCAGTGCGCCAGTAATCCAGCATCCGCTCGAATGCACCGAGAAGGAAGTGCCCCGATCCGCAGGTGGGATCGATGATCCTGAAGTCGACGGCCCCGGTCCGACCCTCTGCATCGACCGATGGAAGACGAGGGGAGCGCTCCTTCAGCGCCGGGGTCAGCGTGCGATCGAGGATGAACTCCTCGACGAATTCCGGTGTCTGCAGTAGCGCGTACTTCTTCTTGGCGTACTCCGACAGATCCTGATACATGTCGCCCAAGAACCGGGTATCCAGTGCCGGATCGCGCAGGGACCATACGGTCGCGTTCTCCGCATCAGGCTGGCGCCAGAACTCCACCAACCGCTGCGCCGCGTCGTCACTCGGCTCGGCGATGTGAATCCCGGCGTGCTCGCCCACCAGGGGTGCCGCCGCAGGGGAGCGCTCCAGCTGGGAGAAAGCATGCCGCAGATAGCCACGGAAGCTCTGGTCGAGATTCGCCGAGAAGAAGCGGTCCTGCTCGTCCACCGCCCGCCGACGCCCGTCCGCATCCGGTCCACTAATCCAGCGTTGGTGCGCCCCCAGCAGGTCGTTATCCTCGCAGAACCGCACGAAGACGCTCGTGAGCACCCACCCCACCGCCGCCTGGGTGAGCTGATCTTCCTGCCAGTCTGCCCACGTGGCACCGGTGCACTGGGATTCCTTGAGCGCCGCGTGGGTGGTCTTCCACTCCGCCATCTTGTCCAGGTCAGCCGCGAGGCGAGCACGCATGTCGTCAACGAGATCTCGCACCACCGGCTGCAACGCACCCGTAAGAGTCTGTTGCTCCGCCGACTTCCGCCGCCTACCCGCCACCTGGCACCTGGCCTTTCACGCACGCGGACTCGCGCGTTGCGAGTCCCTCGAACATCCTACGAAGCACGTGAGAGCGGCGAGACCCGGATAGTGTTTCCGACATGAACACCGACGAGGAGCGCCAGCGCGCCGTAGCCGCGATCGACGCCCAGATCGTCGCTCTCATCGAGGACGGCGTCCCCGCCGACGCTTCGCGGATCCGGGCACTCAAGGCCAAACGCGCGGTCGCGCGGAAGAGCAAGAAGGCAATCAAGAGGTCTGTCCGCAAGGCCCGAGAGCGGCAGGCCGCGGCGGCAGCGTCTGCGACGGTGGCGCCTGCCCAGGTCCCTCAAGAAACTGGCGGGCGTATCACGCTGGTTCCCGATTCCGCCGCCGACTCCCAGCGCTTGCGGTCGTTGCCCGACAAGGAACGGAAACGGATCGAGACCGCCCGGATGGAGGTCCGGCAAACTCTGACGTGGTGCGAGGAACCGTCAGCCGAAGGGGTTCGCAACGCCATCGCGAGATGTGATGCCGAGATCAGCGCCCTCATCGACAGGGGAGCGGATTACGAGGCGGACGCCCGGACGCAGCTGCGTAACCGGAGGGCCCGGCTCAAGGACCTCGCCGCGGCCTTCGCCTCCAGGCGACGTAAGTCGCACCTATCGGAGCTCGAGCTGGCCTTCCTGCTGGACGCATACCTGGAGCGTCGCCGCCAGATTAGCCGGGGGCCGGAGAACGTCGTCGGTGTGCTCGATGTGCGGTCCGGAGGCGCCCCCTCCCTGGGTAAGCGGAAGTAGACCCTCGCTTACACGCTCACCAGCTGCGAATCGCTGGTGATGGGGAGCGGGCGTCCGTCCACCTGGTCCGGCTGGCCCGGGGCGTCTTTGGCGCGGCCCGTCACCAACACCACCGGCCGGCGCGGGGGAGCAGTCAAATCCGTCCATCGCCCGAGCTGGGATAGCTGTGAGTACTCGGCGAGCAGCGAAGCTTCCGTGAGGACCAACGCTGCGCCGTCCGTGGCATCGACGTTGTCGAGGACGGTCGTGACGTTGGCCTCCATGACGCCGCGCACCTGCTCGGGCGGCAACCGCAGGAAATCCCCGCGCTTGTCCAGCTGGCCGCTGGTCTCGAGCAGGGAGTCCACGCTGGCGAGAACCTCGGCGGATAGGTCCACCACCTCGGCGCCCAGTCGCTCGGCCAGCTTGCCCGCTACTTCGTCTCCACGGCCGTAGGGGACCGAGACGGACACGAACCCCGGGCTCGAGGCGGCGCGCGCCAGTTGCTCGATCAGAGGATCCTCGGTCGCAGAGCGGTCGGTGACGAACGCGGACGGAGTCCGGGTGTGCACCATGCTCAGGCCGGTCGTCTGCTGCGGGTAACGGAAATCCCGGTGCTGCGGATCCCACCCCATCCCCGGCATGTGCTCGGCCAGCACCGCCTCCACATCCTCACGCCTCGGCTCGCGGGTGCGAAGCTCCGGGAAGCGGGCGCGGATGAGGTCCTTGAGCAGTCCCAGGTTGAACTGGCTGGCCGCCCGCGGCAGCGTCAACGCGAGAAGCTCGGGCAGCTCCATCGCGGTGGAGTACAGGTCGCCCGTGGCGGTGAGTGCCAACTCATCGTCGCCCGCCACCGCCAGCTCCGCCAAAGTGAGGGGATCGATGCGGGACTCCGCGTCGGCGGCGTCCGAGAGCACCGACCGGGCCGCCCGACTCAGCTCCGCGTGAACGAGGTCCGCCGGAACGTGCCGCACTCCCGGCTCGGCGAGCAGATCGTGCGCCGCACGGTTGAGCTCGGCCACCAGGGGACGCGCCCACTCGGGGTGCACACTCATCCCGATCACCCGAGCGGAGCGACCGCGGCGCAACAGCTCCACCTCGGACCCGCCAGCGGCGTCAGCGCGGTGCAGGCCCAGGTCAAACATCCGCAGCACGCCCAAGCGCAGGCGCTCGGAATCGCGGTGACCCTGCTCCACGGGGAAACTCTGCTCCATCGCCCCGGCGATCTGCCGGATGCTCGCCACCCCGCCGCGGCGCACGATCTCCCGGCGGGTGGCGGCCCGGATCTCCTCGAAGGCTGCCGTGAGCGCAGGTGAGGACTGCCACAATGCCGGAAACTTGCCGGTGAGCTGCGGGATCCTGCCGGCACTCAGCCGCAGCGGCTCGGCGTACCGGGACATCGCCTGGAACGGATCCTCCGGCGCGCCCTCGCCCCGCCCGAGGATCGTCCGCACTAGCCGGTAATCGGAGGTGCGCGAGCCGCCCGCAGCCCGCAGGAGTTCCTCCGCCAGCTCCGCCAACGTCGGGAGAGCGACGGCTGTCACGGGGGTGGGGGTATCGCGGGGAGTGACCGGCTCCCTCGTCGTCGTCCCCCCGTCACCCGCGGTGACCGACGCGGCGACGGCAGCGAGCGCCTCGCGGAACTCCTGCGCCGAGCCGAACCGCACCCCGCTGTCCCCGTCGAGCAGACGGGTGAAGATCCCCGTCATCCGCTCCACCACGTCCTGGCTCCACTCGGGAGGCATCGCCTCCGCCGGGATCACCACGTGACCGTCGGTGAGTGAGGGCTCGCTCACCCCGTCCCCGTACGTCGGGGTCTCACCCGTCGCCATCTCGAACAACACCACGCCGGCCGAATAACGCTCGGCCGAGGAGTCGGCGATCTGCCGCGACCGCCGGCCCAGGAACGGGTCGCGGTACACGCCCGTGCCCACCTTGGTGTGCTGCAGGGACTCGCGGGAGGCGGAGAAATCGAACAGGGCCAGGTGCTGGCTGCGCCCCCGCCCCACGATCCCGAGGTTGGCTGGCTTGATGTCCCGGTGCGCGACCCCCGCCGCCTCCAGAGCGACAAGCATGTCCGCGAGGTTGATGGCGAACTTCCAGAACCGGTCCTGGGAGATCCGCCCGAGCTGCAGCATGCTCGCCAGCGAGACCTCCCCGCAATCCGTGAGCACCAGGCACGTGCGTTGGTCGTGGACGGCCATCGGACCCTCGAGTAGCGCCACGAACAGCGAGGAGTACTTGGCCGGCAGCCCCTGGCCGAGGGACCGCAGGACCTCCGCCTCTGCTGCCAGTCGCTCCGCAGCACCCTCGTCTCGGGCCACCTTGAGGACCTTGGTGGGCGGACCGGAGTCGTCGTCGAGATCCTCCACCTGCAGGCCCACCGCCGTCGACCCCGAGCCCAGAACCTTCTTGACGACGAACCGACCCTCGAGCACCCCGTCGATCATCGGGCGCAGCGCGTCCATTTGCTCCGCGGCGGGCTGCGGGGTCGCCGGACGTGCGGCCTCGGCCAGGCGCCGCTCGAAGCCGATCACTGGGGAAAGTCCCTGGCGGGAGTCCGAAACCCCGAACTTGGTGTTGCGCGTGTCGACCGTCGCCGAAGTGGCGTCCATGACGAGCTCGCGGAGTCCCTGGTCGAACTCGCTCGTCACCGCCGACATGTCTAGGCCGCGGTCGCGCTCCAGCCGGTCGAGCAGCGAGGAGCGGTCCGTGGCCGGGGCCTGGCCGCCGGTGAGGACGTAGTACGCCAGCGCACCGAGGGAGAACAGATCCGCCGCCATGCGGTCCGGTGTGTGGACGCCCGCGGCCTCCGGTGCCAGGTAGACGCGGCCCGCGAGCTCGTCGCCCGGCATCGATGTGGCGGAGCCAGTGGCCCCCAGGACCGTTCCCGATGCCTCGGAGGTCCCCGCGCCGGACCAGCCGTCGACCTGCACCTCGATGCGGCCGTACGCGTCGACCGGCCGGGCGGAGAGCAGGCGGGTGTCGAGGAGGACGGTAGTGGGATCGAGTCCCCGGTGTGCCACCTGGTGCCGGTGCGCGTACAGCAGTGCGTCCGCCACCTGGCGGACGATCTCCACGCGTTCCCGGGATGAGAGCTTGGCCCCCGGTAGCGCAACGTCCAGCGGACGATGGTCCGGCAGCGCCGGGTAGATCACCACCTCGTCCGAGGTGCCGCGCAGCGTCTCCATGGAGCGGGGGGCCACGATGTGCTCGTTACCGAGCCCGGATAGCAGCTCGTACTCCCGGCGCAGCGTCCTGCGCATGCGGATCTGCTCGCCCTCCGTGGCGGCCGCCACCACGTTGAGCACGCGCGCGCGGATCGGCTCGTGGGTCTCCCGGTGTTCGCCGTCCCATTCGTGGAAGCGCGGGTCGGGGGAGTCGACGCGGTCGTGCAGAAGGTACGAGCCGGCCAGGTGATCGCGCACGGTGATCCCCGCGATCTTGCGCATGGCCAGCGCGATGAGCATGCTCAGTGCCTCGCTGATCCTCTCGCGCCCCACCGGTTCCTGGACACGGTCGGCGATTGGCGGGAGGTTGGTGCAGACGTCACGGTCGGGGAAGTCCGCCGGGTCCACTCCGAAGATGTTGTGGGCCTTGTCCGCCGCGAGGTGCGAGACGACCCCGGGGTCGTGGAGGAACACCGCCTCCTGGATCCACGGCAGGCGGCCGACGGTAGCAGCGACCTGCCTGATCTGCGGGTCCTCATCCTGGTCCCGCGCTATTTGGCTGATCGCCTGCTCGAGTTTGGACTTGAATCGCTGCGCCTTGCGCCGGGTGGCGACCATGGGCGAGCGCATGCTGTCTACCCGGCCGTTGCGGTCAGTCACCCAGCGGTGCTCGTCACCGCCGATCCTGCCGTGGTACGACTTGAGCTCGAGCAGGTGGATGCGGGACTGGCCCACCACCAGCGCGTCGACCTCGTGCCACTGGCCGTGGCTGTCCTGGAATTCGAAGTTGGCCCACACCCGGTAGGGCGCGGAGTCCGGCACGGCGTTCGCGAGCAGGGCCAGGCCCTGCTTCTCGTGCTCGAAGGCCGAGCGGGAGACCTCTTTCCAGCGGGGGGAGTTCTGAAGCACGGTGAGCGGATCTCCTCGGGCGCGGATCGGGTCGGACGTCACCATCGGTCACATCATCGTGAATCGTAGTGCAGCACTCGGGCGGGGGCCTGGAAACTCATGCCCCGGCGGTCGTCTCGTGCAGCGTGCAGATCTGTCCTTCAGCCTGGCGGTTCAAAGCCAGATTCTGGTGGCGCAAACGGGCTTCGACCGGACTCGCGATAGTCCAGATTCGGCGTAATCCGATCGCTGCTCTTGCCCGCGGCATCGTGACCGTGGGGCTACGGTGGGAGTGTCGCCGGATCCGGCCGGATGCCGGGTGCACCGACGACGGTGTCACCGAGGAGGTCGACCAATGGACGCACAGCCGGTCGTAGTCGGAGTCGACGGGGGACCCGACTCATTGAAAGCCCTGGCCTGGGCCGCCGAGTACGCGAACACTGTCGGGGCGCCCCTGATCGCACTGGCCGCCGTCGAGACCCCCGCCGTCGTCGGCCCGTACGCGATGGCCGGGTGGGTGGACCCGTCGATTCTGGAAGAGAGAGCGCGGACAATGCTCTCGGATTCGGTGCGGGACACCCTGGGTGACGACGCCCGCGTGGATCAGACCGTCCTTCGCGGCCACCCTGCAGAGGCGATCGTCGCGGCCTCGCGGGATGCCCGACTCGTCGTGGTGGGCAGCCGGGGGTGGGGTGGTTTCCGTGGACTGCTCCTGGGCTCGGTGAGCCAGCACGTCGTCGCGCACTCGCGGTCCCCGGTCGTAGTCCTGCCGCGTCAGTCCGAGGACGACTGAGCCTGTCGGTCTCGCGTAACGCGCGTGGCGGGTCCCGGCTGCTCCGCGGACAGGTCAGGTCTCCGAGTGCCGCACCAGACCCGAGAGAAGTGTCGGGAACCGGGCTGAGACACCTCGGCGGGGGAGGACGTTCAGCGCGTCGACCTGACCGGGAAGCGCGTCGAAGCGACCAGTGGTCAGGTACTCGAGTGCCCTGATCAGCGCCGCGGGATGGGTGTCCAGCGCACTGTGTCCGTTCTCGATTCGGGTGACCACCGCCTCTGGGGCGATCGTCGCCACGCGGTCGGCGATGTCCGGTGGGGTCCGGAGATCCCGGGTGCCGCTGAGAAGGACCATCGGCCAGGTGAAGCGGGATACCTCGCGACTCAGGTCGACCGGTTCCGCATCGAACCCGGGAAACTGGTGCGCGAGCGGCGCATATGTGAGCGCGGGGTCCAGGGGCCTACCGTCGGTCGGGGCGCCGTACCCCAGTTCGCGGAAACCGATCGCTCCGGCGAGGTCGAACTCGTAGACGCCCGGCACGCGCGCGAGCGAGCCGTCCCGGGTCGCGTACGCCTCGAGGAGTCGCCAGGCTGCTGCGTCCGGGGCTCGCAGCCGTCCCCGCGCCCGGCCGCGCACTCGGCCCCGCAGCACCGGGCCGAGCAGCTCCGGTCCGCCCAACTCGTAGGCGGCGCGGACCACGTCGAGCAACCGTCGGCGGTCCTCTCCACGTGCGTAGAGGCGCCGCACTTCCGCCGCGATCGCGGTGCCGGAATCCCAGAACAGAGACCGCACCGCCCGACGCTCGAGGTCGATGTCCGTCGACGACTGCAGCGCCGAATCCAGCAGCATGCCGGCGACGCGCTCGGGATACAGGGCGCCGACGCAGGACACCACGTAGCTACCGTAGGAGGACCCGGCCAGGTGGGCCGAGTCCACCGCTTCCCGGTCGAGTACCGCGGCGATGTCGCCGGCGACCGTGGCGATCCGCATCGCCGACACCGGCAGGTCCCGGCCGGCGGTGTCGGTGCGGGACAGTCCCACACCTCTGTGCTCCACCATGATCAGGTCGAGCCCGAGGCGGGCGGCCCGTCGCCGCAGCCCGCGATACGGCAGTACCGACCCGAGGCCCGGACCGCCGGGGACCACCACGGTCGGCTGGCGCGTGCGCGGGCCGGTCCGGACGTCAACGGTTAGGTGAGCCTTAGCGTCCACTGTGACCAGTGCGTTTGAGACACTTGTCCACATGGACATCGTTTTCAACATCGTTCTGATCCTGCACTTCATCGGCCTGGCCGGCATCATCGGCGGGTGGCTCGCCACCATCAAGGCGCCTCACATGAACAAGGCGATCCTGCACGGGGCGATCCTCCAGGTGGTCACCGGTCTGCTGCTCGTCGGTCTGCGCGAGATGCAGGACGTGGACCTCAACCACATGAAGATCGGGATCAAGCTCGTCGTCGCGGTCGTCATCCTGGTCGTCGCGGTGATGGGCGTCCGCAAGGAGGCCAGGGCGGCGGGCAGCACCGGGACCCTGGCGACCATCGCCGGTGTCCTCGGTGTGGTCAACGTCGCGATCGCAGTCCTGGTCTGACACGGTCCGGGTCTGACACCCGCACTCCGCACCACGCGCCGCCCCCCGACTCCGGTCGGGGGGCGGACGTCGTTGTTCTGGATCAGTAGCGTCGAGCCCGGAGGCCGAGGACGTCGAGTCAGGGGGGGGAGAGGCGCATCGTGGCTATGGAGGAGACCCCGGCGGCCGGCCTGCCCCTGCCGCGTACGTCCGTCGAGGACAAGGCTGAGGTGTTGGCTCGAGTGGTCACCGCGATCGACGCCGGCGACATGGATTCAGGCCGTGACGTTCTCCGGGCCGACTACCCCTTCGCGCCGGTGATCAAGTCCGGCCGCCGCTACACCGACCGCCAGTGTCTGCACATCTTCTACCGGGACGGATTCCTCGACCGCTACAGCGGGGTGAAACTGGTGAATCCGGGTGCGCTGCGCTTGCTGTCCGTGCTCCTTCCCGAGGACTTTCCCGCACACCCGAACTGGCTGATGTCGGAGACCCACTTCGCGTTCTGGGAGCTGTTCCCCACCATCGACCATCTCGAGCCGGTGGCGCGAGGAGGAGTGGACGACGCCTCGAACTGGGTCTGCACCTCGATGCTGCGAAACTCGGCCAAGGCCCATTGGACCGTCGAGGAGCTGGGGTGGTCGCTTCACCCGCCGGGGCTCCATACCGACTGGGATGGCTTGACCGGCTGGTTCGTCCGATGCCTGCAGGAGCACCCGGAGCTACTCGCACACTCGTATGTGGCCCGCTGGTTCCGAGCGTCCGTGGACGTCCGCGCGCAGCTGACCTGACTACTCCATCACCGCGGCGAGGTACGCCCGCACCAGCCGGGCACCCACCTCGGCCGGGAGGCGTTCGATCGCCGCGAGCAGTGCGGCCATCCCGCCGTCGTCCCCGTCGTCGTCGGCGAGCACTCCGGACACCATCGCGTGCACATCGTCCTCGGGCAGGGCGAGCAGGTCGCCGGGGGAGAGGGCTCCGGCCTCCAGTGCGGCCAGCACATCGGCGAACGCCGCCGGGGGCGTCGGGTCCGGCAGCCCGCGTACCTCCTCGGCCGCCGCGCGTGCCACGTCCAGGATCTCGTCCGTCAGGCGTTCGGTCACCGGGGTGATGGTGAGGTGCGACGACGACGGCAACGCGCCCCGCTCCTGACGGTAGGCCGGTTGCGCCTGCACGACGATGCCCCTGCGACCGCACTCGTCCGCCCATAGGTGAGGGTGGACACGTCGGGCGTCTCCCGCGGATCCGTCGGCCACCACGGCGATCAGAGGTCCGGGATCGGAGTCGATCACGCGCAGTCCCTCGATACCGGACAGCCCCTCCACGAGGCGTCCGGTCGCCCTGGCGGTGCGCGCCACGAGTTCGGACTGACCGTCGTCGCCCAGGGCCTCGAGCACGGCCCACGCGGCGGCCGCGGGTTCGAGAGGCTTGGACCCGGACAGGGTGGGGTTGACCACCGGGTAGCCCGGCCAGTCGACGGTGGAGAACCAGGATGCGCGGTGCCTGGCGCGGCCCCGGCTGAGCAGGACCGAGGTGCCCTTGGGGGCGAACCCGTACTTGTGCAGATCGGCCGAGATGCTGGTGACCCGTCGGACCCGTAGATCCCAGGTCGATCCCACCCCGCCCGGCCAGAAGGGGAGGACCAGCCCGCCCAGACAGGCGTCCACGTGCAGCCCGATCCGCGGATCGTGGTGCGCGTCGAGCCCGGCCGCGACCTGCTCCACCGGGTCGATCACACCGGTCGGGTAGGAGGAGGCCGAGCACACCACCAGGCAGGTGTCGTGGTCCACGGCGGCCAGCAGGTCCTCGGCGGCCACCCGGCCCGTGTCGGGGTCCACCTCGACGCCGACGAACCGCATCCCGAGGATGTGGGCGGCCTTGCGGAACGCCGCGTGGACGGTCACCGGGGCGACGATCGTCCCGCCACTGCCGGGGGCACGCCCCGAGACCTCCCGAGCCGCCAGACACGCCAGCACGCAACTCTCGGTGCCGCCCGACGTCACGACACCGTGGACCTCGTCGTCGTCGCTCCCCGGACCCTCGCCGGCGTCCCCGCCCAGGATCGTGCGGACCCTGTCGACGATCCCGCCGTGGATCCGTGCGACCGACCCGAACACGGTCGGGTCCAGGCCGTTGACGCCGTGCGCCAGACCGGCGGCGCGCACGGCCAACCGGTCCACGCCCTCCAGTCCCGAGTCGTAGACGTAGGAGAGCACCCTGCCGCCGGTCGTGGGCGGGTCCGACGCCCGCAGCGCAGCCAGCGTCTCGAGGGCCGCGGCCCCCCTCCGGGCGATCACGGCTTCCAGGGGATCGGTGCCCGCGGGACCGGCTCCTGGGGGTTCGGTATCCGGGGGTTCGACTGTCATGCGGGCTCCGTCCAGCTCGGGTGCTCGCGGCCCAACGCCCGGATGACCAGCAGACTCGCAGCGGTCAGCAGGGCGGGGACCAGGGAGAAGCCGAGGATGATGGCCCAGAGGGCCGGTTCGGGCTGATCAGCGACGCCGCCAGAGCGGAAGCCGGTTACCGCGAGCAGCGCCAGCACCACCACGGGCCCGAGCGCCATGGATCCCGTCTCGGACGCCGTCCACAGCCCGCTCATCGCCCCGCTGCGACGGCGGCCGCCCAGCTCGCGGTCCATGTCCGTGGTGTCGGGGAGCATCGACATCGGTAGAGCCTGCATCCCGGCGTAGGCGACTCCCGCGAGCGCCACCGGGACGTGCACCCACATCCCGGGCCACATGCCCGCGGGGATGAGCATGAGAGCGGACACGGTGAACAGGATCGTCGCGGTCGCCAGAGCGGGGACCTTGCCCCGGGCGTGCGCCAGGCGGGCCCACAGCGGCATCACCAGCAGGGCGGGGGCGATCAGGGCGAGGAACAGCCCGGTCAGCGCGGCCTCGTCGCCCAGGATGTAGGTGGCGACGTACTGGCCACCCGCGAGCATCACGGCCGTGGCCACCGCCTGCAGGCAGAACAGGCCCACCAGCAACCGGAACGGCCGGGTCACCCGCAGCGCGTCGAGCCCGTCGCGGTACTGCCGGCCCAGGTCGCCGACCTGCGCGTCCGCCCGCAGGACCG
>NZ_JAALEE010000532.1:0-1182 GCF_014145265.1 Dietzia sp. CW19
CATCGCGCCGGTGGCGGCGACCGCCGACGTGGCCTCCGTCGCCTCGCCGTCCCATGACGCCTCTGTGTGCCCCCGCGTCTCCGTGTGCCCCACCGCCTCCGTGTGCCCCGCCGCGCCCGTCACCTCGAGTGCACCGGTGACCGACCCCGGCTCGGGGCGGAACGTGGCCTCGGTCCCCGCGGTCGGCTCGTCGACCGTGGGCCCGTCATCCCATTTCCGGTAGCTCATCTCGGCTCCTCCGGCACGTAGGCCGGTTCGGGCATCCCGGGGCTCGGGCCGAGCCCGGAGAGCCACGTGGAGTACATGCGGTTCCACGTGCCGTCGGCCCGGATCCGCTCGAGGGTCGAGTTGACCTGCCGGACCAGCCCGTCGGTGTTGTTGCCGGGGGTCGACTTGGCGATGCCCACCCCGTACGGCTCCGCGTTGAGCTGCGGCCCGACGATCTCCAGGTACGGATCCTGGGCGGTGATGCCCACCAGGATCGCGTCGTCCGTGGTGATGGCGTCCACCTGGTTCTGCTGGATGGCCACCAGGCAGTCGGCCCACGTGTTGACCGACAGCACCGTGAGCCGCTGCAGCTCCTCCCACAGTCGGGAGGCCGAGGTGGTGCCGGCCGCCACGCACACCCGTCGGCCCTCGAGGTGTTCGATCTCGGTTATCCCGGAGCCCCGCACCGCCAGCACGCGCTGGTAGGCCTGGTAGTACGGCACCGAGAAGGTGATCAGCTCGCGCCGCGCGCACGTGATGGACATCGACCGGATCACCACGTCGACCTGGTTGTTCTCCAACGCCTCGATCCGGTTGACCGAGGTCAGGGAACGGAACTCGACCTGGCCGGGATCGCCGAAGATGTCCCGGGCGATCTCGCGGGCCAGGTCCACGTCGAAGCCGGTGAGCTGCCCCGTGCCCGGGTCACGGAAGGAGAACAGGTTGGAGCCCTGGTCCAGCCCCACGATCAGCCGCCCCCGCTGCCTGATGCGGGGGACGCGCTCCTCGGGCGGGGCGTCGTCCGGGCGCAGGCTCGGCAGCGGGTCGCAGGACTCGTCGGGGGTCACCTGGGGGAGTCCGGTCGGGCCGTCGGTGCTGATCACCGCGCCGGCCGGCAGCGGCATCACCGCGGACACCTCCGGGATCCCCACGTGATCCGACTCGGTGGACTCGGAGATCATCTCCCGGTCCGGC
>NZ_JAALEE010000533.1:0-1773 GCF_014145265.1 Dietzia sp. CW19
GCGGCCGCCACACCGCGCGCAGGTCCCGTCGCAGGTCCAGCCCGTCGATCTCGATGATCTTCAGTGCGCCCGAGGCCACCTGGTCGGCCACGGCGAGCGAGCTCATCCCCGCCGGGCCCACCCCGTCCAGGACGCTGGTGCGGATGGCGGCCGCACTGGCGAGTTCGAGCAGTGGAGCGGGGCGCTCGTACTCGTGGAGTGCGCGGTCCAGGGTCGTCCGGGTGCCGGACCCCGGTTCCCTCACCACCAACCGTGTGGCCGCGAGCTCGGAGATGGTCACCGGGGTGCGGCGCCGGGCCCACGGATGGGTCGGCGCCGCCACCACCACGAGCCGGTCGCGCGCAACGGTACTGGTGTGCAGACCGCTGGGAACCGTCGGGGACTCGACGAACCCGACGTCACAGGTGCCGTCCAGAACGAGTTCGGCGACCCTGACGGAATTGTGGACCTGCAGGTGGATGTTCACCTCCGGCAGCACGCCCCTCAGTGCCCCCAGCCAGCGCGGCATGAGGTGTTCTGCCACGGTCATGCTCGACCCCACCGTCAGCGTGGCGGACCGCTCGGACTGCAGGCTCTGCGCCACCTCCAGTAACTGGGTCGTCTCGGCGAGGACCCTCCGCGCCCAGTGGGCGAGCACCGTCCCGTGCGGGGTCAACGTGGCGCCCCGCGGGTGCCGACGCAGCAACGGAGTGCCGAACCGCCGCTCGAGATCCTTGATCGCCCTGCTCGCGTTGGGCTGCGCCATCCCGACCCTCCGGGCCGCCGCGCTCAGGCTCCCCTGGTCGTCGACGCCGATCAGCAGCTCCAGGACGGCCAGGTCGGGCCACCTCCGTGTCATGCAGACAGCATATGGCTCCGCTTCGGGCCATGCCTGTGAGATATGGACGGATACCGGACTGCCGGCTACCGGACGGGCCCGTCCGCGTCCATCCTGGAGACGTGACCACCCCCCTGACCGCCCGGCGACGCGAGCACGGCCACGCAGCGGTGTCGCGGGCCTCGGACTCGGCGACGTCCGGACTGACCAGCGTGCGGGTCAGGGCACGAACGCTCGCCCCGGGCACCGCGTTGACGCTCGCCGGAACAGCGGCGGCGCTGGGGGTCGGCCACCTGGTCCCCACCCTCAACCCGATGCTCGTGGCGATCGTGCTGGGTGCCGCACTCGGCAACACCGTGCGCCTGCCGGCCCGTGCCACCGCGGGCCTGGCGTTCTCCTCGCGCACCCTGCTGCGGGTCGGCATCGCCCTGCTGGGTCTGCAGCTCCTGCTCGGGGACATCACCGCGCTGGGGTGGCAGGTCGTCGCGCTCGTCGTCGTCATCGTGGTCCTGGGAATCGCCGGCACCATGGCGCTGGGGGGCGCGCTGGGTCTCGGCTGGACGCAGCGCCTGCTCATCGCCTGCGGGTTCTCGATCTGCGGCGCAGCGGCGGTGGCGGCCGTGGACAGCGTGTCGGACACCGACGAGGAGGAGGTCCTCACGGCGATCACCCTCGTCGTCATCTTCGGCACCCTGATGATCGTCGCGGTCCCGGTTCTGTCGGGGGCACTGGGCCTGTCGGACACCGCGGCGGGCATGTGGGCCGGCGGATCGATCCACGAGGTCGCCCAGGTGATCGCGGCAGGCGGGGCGATCGGCGGCGGCGCCCTGGCGGTCGCCACCGTCGTCAAGCTGGCCCGGGTCCTGCTGTTGGCCCCCGTGGTCACCGTGATCAGCCTCCACCGGCGACGGACGACCGGTACCGACGCCCGGGGGACCCGGCCGCCGCTGGTCCCC
>NZ_JAALEE010000534.1:0-14950 GCF_014145265.1 Dietzia sp. CW19
GCTGTGCAGGCTGATCGTCCGGATGGCCGCCGCTCACCACTGCCGACCCTTTTCGCGGCGGAGCACGTCGAGCAGGTAGGCCCCGTACCCCGATTTCCTGAGGTCGTGGGCGCGGTCGGTGAGCTCGTCGTCGTCGAGATACCCCATCCGCCACGCCACCTCCTCCGGGCAGCCGATCTTCAGGCCCTGCCGGTCCTCGATGGTCCGGACGTAGTTGCCCGCGTCGAGCAGAGAGTCGTGGGTGCCGGTGTCCAGCCAGGCGGTTCCACGCGGGAGCACCTCGACCTGTAGGCGGCCGGCCTCGAGATAGTGCCGGTTGACGTCGGTGATCTCGTATTCCCCGCGCGGCGACTTCTCGAGGTTCCGCGCCACCTCCACCACGTCGGCGCTGTAGAAGTAGAGCCCCGGGACGGCGAAGTCGGAGGACGGGTTCTCGGGCTTCTCCTCGAGGCTGATCGCGCGGCCGGCGGCGTCGAAGTCGATCACCCCGTAGTCGCCCGGGTTGGACACGCGGTAGGCGAACACGGCGCCGCCGTCGAGGTCGGCGAACCGTCGCAGCTGCGCTCCCATCCCGGGGCCGTAGAAGATGTTGTCGCCCAGGATCAGCGCCACCGGGTCGTCACCGATGTGGTCCGCACCCAGGACGAACGCCTGGGCCAGGCCCTCGGGGGCGGCCTGCTCGACGTAGCTCAGGGTGATGCCGAACTGGCTGCCGTCGCCCAGGAGCCGCCGGAACTGCGGCGCGTCCTCGGGCGTGGTGATGAGCAGGATGTCGCGGATGCCCGCCAGCATGAGCGTGGACAGCGGGTAGTAGATCATCGGCTTGTCGTAGACCGGCATGAGTTGCTTGCTGGTGGCCAGAGTGAGGGGGCGCAGACGGGTGCCGCTGCCGCCGGCCAGGACGATGCCCTTCACAGCACCTTCTCCGTCCGGGCGTACTTCGCCTCGACGCTCTCCTTGACCGGCTCCCACCAGTCGCGGTTCTCGCGGTACCACTCGATGGTCCGGGCCAGCCCGTCCCGCAGGTTCGTGTGCTGCGGCTCCCACCCGAGCTCCTCGCGGGTGGCGGTGGCGTCGATCGCGTAGCGCAGGTCGTGGCCGGGGCGGTCGGTGACGTGGTCGAAGCCGGGGTCGCCGTCGGCGGCGGTGGCGCCCATCAGCTCGCAGATCATCTGCATGACCTGCAGGTTGGAGTGCTCGCCGTCGGCGCCGACGAGGTAGGTCCGCCCGAGCTCACCTCGTGCCAGGATCCGCAGGACCGCCGAGTTGTGGTCGTCGACGTGGATCCAGTCCCGGACATTGGCACCACTGCCGTAGAGGCGGGGGCGCTGCCCGGTGAGAAGGTTGGTGATCTGCCGCGGGATGAACTTCTCGACGTGCTGGAACGGGCCGTAGTTGTTGGAGCAGTTGCTGATCGTGGCGCGGACACCGAAGCTGCGGACCCACGCGCGCACCAACATGTCCGCGCCCGCCTTGGTGGCCGAGTACGGGCTCGACGGATTGTACGCGGTGGCCGGGGTGAACCTGTCCGGATCGTCCAGCTGGAGGTCGCCGTAGACCTCGTCGGTCGAGACGTGGTGCAGGCGCACGTCGTGGCCGCGGCAGGCCTCGAGCACGGCGTAGGTGCCCACGATGTTGGAGTGCACGAACGGCCACGGGGTGGCGAGCGAGTTGTCGTTGTGGCTCTCGGCGGCGAAGTGCACCACGGCGTCCTGCGGACCGGTGAGCTGCGCGACCAGCCCGCCGGTCACCGCGGGGTCGGCGCAGTCGGCCTCCACCAGCTCGACCCGATCCGACGGGAGTCCGGCCAGGCTCGACCGGTTGGCGGCGTACGTCATGGCGTCCAGCACGGTGACGTGGGCGTGCGGGTGCTCACGGACCACGGTGTGGACGAAGTTGGCGCCGATGAACCCGGCTCCCCCGGTGACGACGAGGCGCATGCGCCCAACCCTACCGTCGCGGTCGCGCCGCCTCTGCGGTCTGCCCGGCGCTGGTGGATCCCGCACTGCCGGGATCGGAGCCGTCTGGCTCCGGGCTATCTGGTCCGGGGCCGTCAGCTTCCGGGCTTTCGGGTCCGGGGCCGTCAGGTTCCGGGCTGTCCGGGGCCGCGCCGTCGTCGGCGGGCTCCCGGCGGAGTTCCCGATAGGCCGCGAGCATCCTCTCCCTCCTGCGGGAGTGGAACTCGCTGGCCTTGGTGTCGCGGGGAATCACCTGCACGGCCTCCTCCGCGTGGATGCCCGCCCGTAGCTGTCGCACGCGCATCACCTCGGCGTCCAGGCGGACGCCGAACAGGACCGCCATGTTGACCATCCACAGCCACAACAGGAACACGATGATCCCGGCGAGCGAGCCGTAGGCGCGATTGAAGTCCCCGAAGTTGGAGACGAAGAATCCGAACCCGGCGGTGGCCGCGCCGATGACGACCAGCGCCCCGGCCGCACCCAGCGACACCCAGTGGAACTTGCGTCCCGCCACGTTGGGCGCGAACCGGTAGAGCACCGCGAGCGCGAGGACCGCGGAGACCAGGGCCGCCGGCCACTTGGCGACACCCCACACGGCCAGCGCGGTCTCGCCGAGCCCGATCCACCCACCGACGGTCTGGGCGACGGGGCCGGTGAACACCAGAGCCAGACCCCCGACGGCGACCAGCACGATGAGCAGCGCGGTGAGCAGGATCCCGATCAGCAAGAGTCGCCAGAGTGGGCGCCCCTCCTCGATACCGAACACGCCGTTCATCACGCGGCCCAGCGCCCACACGTAGCGCGAGGCCGTCAACAGGCCCACCACCATGCCGATGACGAGAGCGGTCCCTGCGGCCGGCGCTATGACGAGGGACTCGATGGGACCGCGGATCGGGTCGAGCACCTCCGGCGGGGCGATGTCGGAGAGCATGGCCATGATGGCGTCGACCGTCCTGGCCCCCTGCCCGAACACGCCGAGCAGCGAGACCATGACGAGGATCGCGGGGAACAGTGAGAGCACCCCGTAGAAGGTGAGCGAGCCCGCCTGATCGGGGCCGCGATCGCGGAGGAACTCCCCCACGGATCTCGCGAGGACCAGTCTGACGGTCCGGAGTCGTCGCCGAACGGTCGTCACGGCGCCACCGGAAGTCGTCATGCCCTGATTGTGGCTGCTCGGGCGTGAGTCGTGTGGCGCGCCGCGCCCGTCGGGCCGCCTCAGTGGGCACGCAATCCCGAGCCCGACCCCGAATCTATGACAATCATTTCTTGACAAGCCGACGTGACGCAACTAACTTAACGAACGTTCGAAACGTGATCTGGATTACACCAGCGCGCGAATCGAGCGGTCTGCCGCACACCCCCTCAGGCCATCCATCAGGACCCCGGACGCACCTTCACGCGACCGGTCCGGAACCAGAAGGATCCCCGATGTCCCGCAGCAACCGAAACCGCGTGGCCCGACGCGCGGCGCTCGCCCTGACGATGATCGGAGCGCTCGCCGCCACGGGCTGCTCCGGCGGCCACCGAATCACCGGCGACAGCGTCGAGACCATGGAGCCGATCACACTCCGGTACGGCGACTACACGACCGTCTCCTCCGCCGGCCCCTTCCGCGCCTTCGCCGAGCAGGTCGAGGAGGAGACCGGCGGCAAGATCACCTTCGACGAGTACTGGGGCGGCAGCCTGGTCAAGGGCGCCGACATGGCGCAGGGGGTCCGCGGCGGGATCGTGGACATGGGGATGTTCACCCCCAGCTATTACCCGTCCGAGTTCCCCATGACCGACTGGACCAGCCAGATGGCCAGTGTCGTGGAGCCGGAGTACCCGCTCGGCATGATGCAGGCCTTCGCCGGTGGCAGCGAGTTCGCGCTCACCGACCCGCTGATCGAGGAGCAGTTCTCGGACCAGGACATCAAGCTCCTTTTCACCTGGACCCCCTCGACCAACTACCACCTCGTGTGCAAGGACCCGGTCAACAGCCTCGAGGAAGCCCGGGGCAAACGGGTGCGAAGTGGCGGCGCATTCAACTACGGCGAGATCGAGGCCCTGGGGATGGTCCCCGTGACCCTGCCGACCGGCGAGATCTACGAGGGCCTGCAACGCGGGGTGATCGACTGTTCCCTGGCCAACGGCAAGATCATGATCGCCCTCGGTCTGTGGGAGGTCGCCAAACACTACGTCGACATCCCCTTCTCGAGCTACACGCAGTACGTGATCATGAACAAGGACGTCTGGGACGAGCTCCCCGAGGACGCCCGGCAGATCATCGACGACGCCCGACAGACGTGGTTCGACGGCTACCTCCGCGAGGAGGGGATCGTCCTGCACCAGCGGCTCCTCGCCGAGGGCGCGGACAAGAGCGTGAGCTTCTACGACGTCGACCCCGAGCTCAAGGCCACCCTCGAGACGTACCAGGAGGAGGCACTGCGCACCCTGCCGGAGCGCGCCCCCGACGACCTCGAGGATCCCGAGGGCACCGTCGAGCGCTACCGCCAGATCATGGCCGATTGGAAGACGCGGCTCGAGGACATGGGGTACGACGACCCGGCCCTCGCCGAGATCCCGGAGGACCCGGAGTCGGTCCAGATCGATCTGGCCCCCTTCGAGCAGTCCGTCCGGTCCGAGATCTTCGACCGCACCGCGCCCTGACCCCCTCGAGCAGTTGGAGAACCTGATGGACACCACCACCACCGACGCGGAGCGGCGCGTTCCGGGGCAGCGGGCCCTCGCCCGGGTGCTGTACGCATGCGCCGTGATCGCGGGGATCGTCACCCTGGTCATGGCCCTGCACATCGCCGCCGACGTCAGCTCCCGGAACCTGACCGGAACCCCCCTCTCCGGCACGCTGGAGATCACCCAGAACTGGTCGATGGTCCTCATCGTGATGCTCGCGATGGGGTACGCGGAGCAGATCGGCGAGCACATCAACGCCACCATCCTCACCCAGTACCTCGACCCCGTCTCCCGCTGGTGGTCCGACCTGATCGTCTCGGGTCTGATGTTCCTGTTCGTCTCGGCGCTGACCTACTACTCGATCACCGCGGCGGTCTTCGCCGTCGAGGTCCAACAGGTCGCACTCGGGGCGATCACCATCCCGATCTGGCCGGTGAAGATCGTCCTGGCCATCGGATTCGCCCTGTTCGCCCTCCAGCTCCTGATGTCGATCATCAGCCTGCTGATCAACGACCGTCCGAGGAAGTCCGATGTCTGACACCACCCTCGTCACCGACCACACCGGCGTGGCCCGCACCGACGATCTCGCAGTCCCCACGCCGAACCGCAACTTCATCCGGGCCTACTGGGGCAACTTCGGCTTCTCACTGATCATCGCCGCGGTCATCCTGTTCACTCCGGACCTCCCCGACACCGCTGTCGGCGTCCTGACCATCCTCCTGTCGATCGTCGCGATGGTCTCCGGTATCCACGTGGGTATCGCGATCATGGGTGCCGGCGCGGTGGGCCTGTGGAAGCTCGCGGGCACCAGCGCCGTGGCCGTGACGTTCGAGGACGTCCCCTTCACCTCCGCCGCCAGCTGGAGCCTGTCCGTCATCCCCCTGTTCATCCTCATGGGCGTGGCGATGGGTCGGTTCAATCTGACGGGCAAGCTGTTCACCTCCGCCCAGGCCTGGCTCGGCCGGTTGCCCGGCGGACTGGCGGTCTCGACCAACTTCGCGGGCGCCGGACTGGCCGCCTCGAGCGGCAGCTCCATCGCCATCTCCTACGCACTGGGGCGCACGACCATCCCCGAGATGCTGCGCGCCGGGTACAAGCCGTCGCTGGCCACGGGCGTCGTCGCGATGTCCGGAACCCTCGGGATGCTCATCCCGCCCAGCGTGGTCCTGGTGATCTACGCCGGTGTGGCCGAGACGCCGGTCGGGCCGCAGCTGCTCGCCGCGCTCATCCCGGGACTGCTCACGGCCCTGGCGTACGGCGTCGTCATCGTCGTCAGGTGCAGCATCGACCCGACCCTCGGGCCCCGGTCGACCACCCACTACACCTGGGGCCAGCGGCTGCGTTCCCTCGTGGACGTCACCCCGGTGACCCTCATCCTCATCCTCATCATCGGCGGCATGTACACCGGCATCTTCACGCCCACCGAGGCCGGCGCATTCGGTGCGATCGCCGCGATCCTGCTGGGCTGGCTGTTCGGTGACGACCGCTCCGTCGGCCACCTGGTCCGGACCGTGCTGACGTCCCTGCGCGAGACCGCGGCCGGTGTCGCCTCGATCTTCCTGCTCCTCATGGGAGTACATGTGCTCACCCGCGTGGTGGCCCTGTCCGGGGTCGCCGACTGGATCACCGAGACCATCACCTCGCTCGGGTTGAGCCGGACGCTGTTCCTCCTCGGGCTGATCTTCGTGTTCCTCATCCTGGGCATGTTCATGGACGGCCTCGCGATGATCCTGCTCACGGTGCCGATCCTCATGCCGGTGCTGGCCACCTTCGACATCAGCCTGCTGTGGTTCGGCGTCTTCATGGTGATCCTGGTCGAGCTGGCGCTGGTCACCCCGCCGATCGGCATGCTCAGCTACATAGTCCACCGGATCGCGTCGAACCCCGAGGTCAACGAAGGGATGACGGTCCGTCTGTCCGACGTGTTCAAGGGCGTGTCCTGGTTCGTCGTCACCAGCGCTGTCATCCTCGTCGCTCTGATCTTCTTCCCCGAGATCGCGCTCTGGTTGCCCGAGACCTCCGCCGCGGAGTGACCAGGTCACTGCCAGCGGATCACGGGCCACCCGCCACGGCCCGGTTACACCAACCACGCAGCCACCACCAGACAAACCCGAGACAAAACCGAGGCAAACCCCAGGAGTCACCATGCAGCGGACCATCTTCACCCGAGAGCAGGACGAGTTCCGCCAGTTGGTGCGCGACTTCATCACCAAGGAGGTGGCCCCGCACCGTGAGGAGTGGGACGAGCACGGACGCCCACCGCGCGAGTTCTTCCACAAGCTCGGAGAGCTCGGCATCCTCGGCATCCAGGTCCCCGAGGAGTTCGGCGGCGGCGGCGAGACTAGCTTCAAGTACAGCGCGATCATCTTCGAGGAGGTCGCCCGCGCCGGCGTGTCCTTCGGCTCCTATACGGTGCACTGCTGCCTCATCCTGCCGTACCTCCTCGAGTACGGGACCCCGGAGCAGAAACGGCGCTGGCTGCCGGTCTTCGCCTCCGGCGAGTTGATGACCGCCATCGCGATGACCGAGCCCGGCACCGGGTCGGACCTGGCGAACATCGCCACGACCGCCAAGCTCAGCACCGACGGCACCCACTATGTCGTCAACGGTTCCAAGACGTTCATCACCGGCGGCGTCACCGCCGACATGATCCTCACGGTCTGCCGCACCTCACCGTTCGACCCTGACAACCGCCGTCACGGCCTGTCGATCCTCTGCGTCCCCACCGACGCCGACGGCTTCTCGGTGGGCCGCAAACTCGACAAGATCGGCCTACGCCAGCAGGACACCGCCGAACTGTCGTACACCGACGTCAAGGTGCCCGTGGAGAACCTGCTCGGGGAGAAGGACGCGGCGTTCTCCTACCTCACCCACAACCTCCCGCAGGAACGCCTGAGCATCGCGCTCAACGCGGTCGCCCAATCCGAGGCGGCGCTGCGACTGGCCACCGACTACACGCGTGAGCGCGTCGTCTTTGGCAAGCCCGTCTCCTCCTTCCAGAACACCAAGTTCGTGCTGGCCGAGTGCGCGACAGAGGTCGAGGTGGCCCGCGTGTACGTGGACCACTGCCTGGAACTGCTCGACCGGGGCGAGCTCACCGTCGCGGACGCCGCCAAGGCCAAGCTCCACGCCACCGAGATGGCCGCCCGCGTGATCGACCGGTGCCTGCAGCTGCACGGCGGGTACGGCTACATCACCGAATACCCCATCGCCCGCCTCTACACGGACACCCGCGTCTCCCGGATCTACGGCGGCACCAGTGAGGTCATGAAGACGATCATCGCCAGGAGCCTCGGGCTCTGACGGTCAGGGGGACTCTCACGTGTATCCAGGAAGATTCGCCATCACCCACCCGGACAAGCCGGCCGTCATCGAGGACGCCACCGGCCGCGTGGTCACCTACTCCGAGCT
Organism: Dietzia sp. CW19; assembly: GCF_014145265.1. NCBI lineage: Bacteria > Bacillati > Actinomycetota > Actinomycetes > Mycobacteriales > Dietziaceae > Dietzia > Dietzia sp. CW19. Next base: position 8,046 of record NZ_JAALEE010000534.1, read on the forward strand.
CGAGGCCCGTTCGGTACGGTTCGCCAACTGGCTCCTGGCCCGGGGGCTGCGGCCGGGCGACCACATCGCGGCGCTCTCTGTCAACGACGCCACGGTATTCGAGCTGTACTGGGGCGCGATGCGCTGCGGCCTGTACTTCACGATGGTCAACACCCACCTGGCCACCGACGAGGTCGCCTACATCGTCGCGGACAGCGGCGCCCGGGTGCTTCTCGTCTCGGGCCCCCTCGCCGAGCTCGGTGAGGCGATCATCGAGCAGACGCCGAACGTCGAGCATCGACTCGCGTTCGCCGGCGAGGTCCCCGGCCACCTCGACTACACGACCACCATGGCGGAGATGTCCACCACCCCGCCGGCGGACCAGCCGCGCGGGGCGGACATGCTCTACTCCTCGGGCACCACCGGCCGCCCCAAGGGCATCAAACCCGCGCTCGACGGTGCCCAGGTGGGCGACGAGCCGGGCCCGTCACTCGTGGCGCGCATGAAGCGCAACTACGGCTTCGACGAGAACACGATCTACATGTCACCGGCCCCGATCTACCACGCCGCTCCACTGCGGTACGCCACGGGAACGCAGGCCCACGGCGGCACGGTGATCCTCATGGACCGCTTCGACCCGGAACACTGCCTGGCCGGGATCGAGAAGTACGGGGTCACGCACAGCCAGTGGGTCCCGACCCACTTCATCCGGATGCTCCGCCTGCCGCAGGAGGTGCGCGAGTCCTACGACGTGTCGTCGATGCGGGTCGCGATCCACGCCGCCGCCCCGTGCCCGGTGGAGATCAAGAAGGCCATGCTCGACTGGTGGGGGCCGGTGATCTACGAGTACTACTCGTCCACGGAGTCCAACGGCGCCACCACGATCTCCCCGGACGAATGGCTGCGCAAACCCGGCAGCGTCGGACGTGTCGGACAGGGCTCCTCGGGCATCGTCCACATCTGCGACGAGTTGGGCGCGGAACTGCCCGCCGGTGAGGACGGGTGGATCTACTTCGAGCGCGACGACTACTCGTTCGAGTACCACAACGATCCCGGGAAGACCGCGGAGACCAGGCACCCCGACCACCAGAACTGGACCACGCTCGGCGACATCGGTCACCTCGACGAGGACGGCTACCTGTACCTGACCGACCGGGCCAAGTTCACCATCATCTCGGGCGGGGTCAACATCTACCCGCAGGAGATCGAGAACTGCATCGCCGTACACCCGGACGTCATCGACGTCGCGGTGATCGGCGTCCCGGACGAGGTGATGGGACAGTCCGTTAAGGCGGTGGTCCAACTCGTCCCGGGCGTCGAGCCGTCCGAAGCGACCGCCGAGCGGATCAAACAGCACTGCCTCGACCGGATCGCACGCTACAAGTGCCCCCGCACCGTGGCGTTCACCGAGGTCATCCCCCGCACTCAGACGGGGAAGCTGGTCAAGGGCCGACTCGACACCTCGGTCTGACCCACCAGAGCAGACGCCACCGCGCCACCCGCCCCGCATCTCACCCGAATCGGAGAATCCGTGCACAACGCAGTCATCATCGACGCCGTCCGCTCCCCCATGGGGAAAGGCAAGCCGGGCGGTGCCCTCGCCGACCTGCACCCCGTCGACCTCCTCGCCCAGCTACTCTCCGGACTCGTCGACCGGACCGGCCTCGACACCGCCCTGGTCGACGACGTCATCGTCGGCGTGGTCAGCCAGGTCGGCGAACAATCCGGCACAGTCGGCCGCCAGGCCGCCCTCGCCGCGGGGTTCCCCCAGCACGTGCCCGGCGTCACCGTCGAACGCAAGTGTGGCTCGAGCCAGCAGGCCGTCGACTTCGCCGTCCAAGGTGTGGTCGCCGGTGCCTACGACGTGGTGATCTCCGCCGGCCTCGAGTCCATGAGCCGCATCCCGATGGGCGTCAACCGGCTCGACCAGGATCCCCACGGACCGCTCGTCCACGCCCGCTACCCGAACCTGACCAACCAGGGAGTGGCCGCCGAACTCGTGGCCGGCAAGTGGGACCTGTCCCGTGAGCAGCTGGACGAGTACTCGGCGCGCTCCCACGACCGCGCGGACGCCGCACGGTCGAGTGGATGGTTCGACGAAGAGATCGTGCCCGTGACCACCCCGGCGGGACTCGTGGACCGCGACGAGTCGATCCGACCGGGCACCACCGCCGAGAGGCTGGCCGACCTGCGTACGGCGTTCGACACCGAGGCCGCACGGGCCGAGCGGCCAGAGATCGACTGGAAGGTCACCGCCGGCAACTCCTCGCAGATCACCGACGGCGCCGCGGCGATGCTCATCATGAACGAGGACGTCGCGCGCTCACTGGGCCTGACGCCGATCGCGCGGATCGTGGCCTCCGCCGTCGTCGCCGACGACCCGGTCCTCATGCTCACCGGCCCGATCCCCGCCACCCGCAAGGTCCTCGACCGCGCCGGGATGACCATCGCGGACCTCGACACTTACGAGGTCAACGAGGCCTTCGCGTCCGTGCCGCTGGCCTGGCGGGACGAGATGGGCGCCGACGACGACAAGCTCAACCCCGTCGGCGGCGCGGTGGCTCTGGGCCACCCGCTCGGCGCATCGGGTGTGCGCATCATGACCACGATGATCCACCACCTGCGCCGCACCGGCGGCCGCTTCGGACTCCAGACGATGTGCGAAGCCGGCGGGATGGCCAACGCGACCGTAGTAGAGGCCCTCTGACCCCCTCTCTCGTCCGAGAGATCCCCCTCCAGAAAGGCACAATCCATGGATCTGACAAACGCCAGCGCACTGGTGACCGGCGGCGCCTCCGGACTGGGTCGGGCGACCGTGGCCCGGTTCGTCGACGCCGGTGTCCCCACCGTCCTGGTGGACCTGCCGTCCTCGAACGGGCAGCAGGTTGCCGAGGAGTTCGGTGACCTCGTCACCTTCGCCCCCGCCGACGTCGCCGATCCCGAGGAGATCACCGCGGCTGTCCGGGCTGCGGCGGACCGCGCTCCCCTGCGCGCGGTCGTGCACTGTGCGGGCATCGGCCGGACCGTCCGGGTGGTGGACCGCGAGGGCGAGCCGGGCTCGCTGGAGGACTTCGAGCTGGTCGTGCGGGTGAACCTCCTGGGTTCGTTCAACGTCCTGCGGATCGCCGCGGCCGAGATGGCCGAGAACGATCCCGTCGACGGTGAGCGCGGCGTGGTCGTCATGACCGCCTCCGTGGCCGCGTGGGAGGGACAGATCGGCCAGATGCCCTACTCCGCGTCCAAGGCCGGCATCGTCGGGATGACGATCGTCGCCGCGCGGGACCTGGCCCGCCGCCAGATCCGCGTCAACACGATCGCCCCCGGCATCTTCGAGACGCCGATCTTCGATCGCCATCCGGCCGAGCTGGTCGAGGGCCTGGCCGCACAGATCCCGCATCCCTCGCGGCTCGGTCGGCCTGACGAGTACGCCAAGCTCGCGCTGCACGTGGTGGACAACGCCATGATCAACGGCGAGACCATCCGCATCGACGGCGCGATCCGGATGGCGCCCAAGTGAACATCGAGACGGCCGACCGTGTGCACGTGGAGGAGATCAACGGCGTGATGGTGGTGACGCTCGACCGCCAGCACGCCCGCAACGCCATCAACCGGGCGACGTCGGAGGCGGTCGCCGCGGCGATGGAGGAGCTGGACCGGCGGGACGACCTCTCCGCGGGCGTCATCACCGGTGCCGGGCCGGTGTTCTGCGCCGGGATGGATCTCAAGGCGTTCCTCGCCGGCGAGGACGTGTCGCTACCGGGCCGCGGTTTCGCCGGGTTCGTGGAGCAACCTCCGGCTAAGCCACTCATCGCCGCGGTCGAGGGTCCGGCGCTCGGGGGTGGGTTCGAGATCGTCCTGGCCTGCGACCTCGTGGTCGCGTCCGAGACCGCGCGATTCGGACTTCCCGAGGTCAAACGGGGTCTGCTCGCGGGGGCCGGCGGACTCATGCGTCTGCCGCGGCGGGTGCCGTATCAACTGGCCATGGAGATGGCGTTGACCGGCGAGCCCGTCGACGCCGGGACCGCCCGCGCGGCCGGGCTGATCAATCGCCTAGTCCCCGCAGGCGGCGCCCGCGACGCGGCAGTGGAGCTCGCCTCCGCGATCGCCGCCAACGCCCCACTCGCCGTGCGGGCGTCCAAGGAGATCATGACCGGGTCCCGCGAATGGACCTCCGAGGAGGAATTCGGAAAGATGAGGGGGATATTCCTACCGGTGAGGTCCTCCGACGACGCCCGCGAGGGAGCGTTGGCATTCAAGGAGAAGCGCCGACCCCGGTGGACGGGCAACTGAGGAGACCGAAGATGACCAGCGGCACGGTGCAGAGTGACCTGTTGGCTGTCGCACGCCGCGAGTTCGTGGAACACGGTTACGGCGGAGCGTCCATCCGCTCGATCGCCCAGAAGACCGGGGTGAGCCTGTCGGCGATGTATTACCACTACGCCAGCAAGCAGGAACTGCTCGCGGCGATGCTCAATGTCGGGATGGACTCATTTGAGCAGCGGGTGGTCGACGAGTTCCAGGCGAAGGATCCGACCCCCACCGGTCGACTGCTGGGGTACGTCGCCTCACTGGTCCGGTTCCGCACCCTCGAGCAGGAGCAGTCCCAGCTGGTCCAGACTGAAACCCGGAACCTTGAACCAGCATCCCTCTCCGCGTACCGCGAGCGGCAACGGCAGTCCAGCGAGCCGCTGCGACAGGCGCTCGCGGACGGCGTCGCCAGCGGAGAATTCCGCACACCGTTCCCGGAGGACTCGTACCGGTCGATCCTGGGCATGTGTAACGCGATCGCCCACTGGTACGAGCCGGGCGGCGACCTCCTGGTCGAGGAGATCGTGCACCGATACCAGGAGCTCGCACTGCGCGTGGTCTACCACCGCGACGTCGCCTCCCCGGAAACAGACCCCGGGACCTGACCCCTCCGATCCCGGGACCTGATCCCGCCGGCATCCGGGGACGAATGCCCCGGCTGTCAGTCGGGGTTGCGGGCCTGCTCCGCCTGGGCCTCGCGGCGGACGTCGGCGGCGTCGTCGATGGTCTTCTGACGCTTCTCCTCGGCCTTGTCGCTGGCGCTGGTGTCACGCGGCGGGAGCTGGATGGTCTCCTCGGCGTGCAGTCCGGCCTGCAGCTCGCGGGCCCGCTCCACCTCGGCGTCGACCTCGGCCCCGAACAGCAGCGCGTTGTTGGTGATCCAGAGCCAGAGCAGGAAGATGATGACTCCGGCCAGCGAGCCGTACGTGGCGTTGTAGCTGGAGAAGTTGGACACGTAGAACACGAACCCCGCCGTGGCGACCGCCCAGACCACCAACGCCACGATCGCGCCGACGGAGACCCACCGGAACTTGGGTTGCTTGACGTTGGGCGAGAACCCGTAGAGCACGGCCAGGATCACGACGACGACGAGGACCAGCACCGGCCACTTGGCGATGCCCCACACGGTCACGGCGGTCTCGCCGAGGCCCACGAGGTCACCCACCCAGGCGGCGATCGGGCCGCTGACGACCAGCATGAGCCCGGCCAGGCAGACCAGGAGCAGAAGGACCGCGGTCAGCACGATCATGGCGGGCTTGAGCTTCCAGAAGGGGCGCCCCTCCTCGACCTCGTAGATGCGGTTCATGGCCCGCCCGAAGGCGCCCACGTAGCCGGACGCCGTCCACAGCGCGCCCAGCAGACCTGTGATGAGGGCGAGTCCGGCGGCCGGGGTGTTGACCAACGAGTCGATGGGCCCCCGCAGAGCCGCGAGGGTCTCCTCCGGCGCGGCACCCTCGAACAGCTCCATCACGGCGTTAACGGTCTCCTGCCCCTGCCCGAACACGCCGAGCAACGACACCACGGCCAGGAGCGCCGGGAAGATCGAGAGCACCGCGAAGTACGTGAGCGCGGCGGCCAGGTCCGTGCACTTGTCCTTCGAGAACTCGGCGGCGGCACGCTTCAGACCGACCTTCCAGGTCCCGGATTTCAACGAGGTGGGCGACTCGGGTTTCCCCGAATCCGGGTCGGCGTCCGGGTCAGGCTTGTCGGTGATGTCGCGACTGCTGTTCGGGCTCATGGAAGTGACTGTCCCACCGACGGCCCGTGCGCGCATCCTGTGGGGTCGATCTCCCCGGGGGTGGAATGCCCGAGGTGTGCGTTACCCTCCTAGGTGTCACATCACCAAAGAGTCACTTCACCTGTGTCGCAGCACTCGCGACCCCGACCCCCACAGGAGCACCCATGAGCCTGTCCAACGCCATCCTCCGCGGAGTCACCGGTGCGTTCGTCCTCAACTCGGGACTGTCCAAGCGCAACCTGCCCACCGAGGCGGCCCAGGGCCTACAGGGATTCGCCGCCACCGGCGTCCCGCAGGTCACCAAGCTGGAGCCGGACACGTTCGGCAAGTTCGTCGCCTACTCCGAGATCGGGATCGGCGCGGCACTGCTCACGCCCGTGGTCTCGCCGCGCCTCGCGGGCGCCGCGCTGGGCACCTTCTCCGCCGGCCTGCTGGCGATGTACTTCCGCAACCCCTCGATGACCGAGTCCGACGGCATCCGCCCCTCCCAGGAGGGCATGAGCCTGGCCAAGGACGCGTTCATGGCCGCCATTGCCGGAGCCCTAGTCACGAGCAGGTGACCCGCCCCGGGGCCTGACCCCTCACGCCGAGGCGATGGCCTCCAGGATCGCCTCGGCCAGGTCCGCGCGGCACACCACCAGATCCGGCAGGTAGGTCTCGGCCACGTTGTACTCCAACGGGGAACCGTCCACGCGCACCGCGACGAACCCCCTGGCCAGGGCCACCCCGGCCGGTGCGGCCGAGTCCCACTGGTACTGGCCACCGGCGTGGATGTAGGCGTCCGCCTCCCCGCGCACCACGGCCGCGGCCTTGGCCCCGGCCGAACCGAGCGGCACCAGGTCCCCGCCCACGGACTCGGCCACCGCCTCGGCGAACGCCG
>NZ_JAALEE010000535.1:0-166 GCF_014145265.1 Dietzia sp. CW19
GGGGATCGGCGGAGCGCCTGCGCGGGGGCCGGGCTACTCCATGTCCTCGAGCGAGCGGCCGGTGGTCTCGGGGATGAACCTGGCCACGAACAGCAGGGACAGCAGCGCCGACACCGCGTAGAAGCCGTACGTGAAGGTGAGGCTGAACTCGGCCATCGGCGGGAAA
>NZ_JAALEE010000535.1:228-3691 GCF_014145265.1 Dietzia sp. CW19
GTTCGCCAACCACTGGGCGGCCGCGGCCAGGCCGAGAGCCGCCGTGCGGATGCGGTTGTTGAACATCTCGCCGAGCAGCACCCACACCGCCGGGCCCCAGGACATCCCGAAGAACACGACGAAACCGTTGGCGGCGATCAGCGCGACGAGCCCCTGGGTGTCGCCGAGTTGGGGAGCGAGTTCGCCGTCGGGCCCCGGACCCATCGTGGCGGTGCTGAACATCAGGGCCATCACCGCGAGCGAGACGGTCATGCCGACCGAACCGGTCATGAGCAGCCTGCGACGCCCGATCTTGTCGATCAGCGCGATGGCCACGATCGTCACGACGATGTTCGTGACCGAGGTGATGACGGTCTGGGTGAGCGCGTCCGCCTCGGTGAAGCCGACCGACTGCCAGAGGGACGTGGAGTAGTAGAAGATCACGTTGATGCCCACAGCCTGCTGGAAGACGGACAGCACGATGCCGATCCACACGATCGGCAGGAGGTTCCTGCCGCTCGGGGTGAGCATGTCCTGCCACGACCGCTTCCTGTCCTCGCGGACCGTCGCACGGATCTCCTTGATCCGGTTGTCGACGCCGCTGGACTGGATGGTGCGCAGGACGTCCCTCGCCTCGCCGACCAGCCCCTTGGCCAGCAGGTAGCGGGGGGATTCCGGGATCATGAGCGCCAGTACGCCGTAGGTGATCGCGGGGACCAGCTCGGTGAGGAACATCCAGCGCCAGGCCTGGATCCCCAGCCACAGCTCCTCGATCGCGCCACCGGCCACGGCTGCCAGCCAGGCGTCGGAGAGCAGGGCCACGAAGATGCCGGAGACGATCGCGAGCTGCTGGAGTGACCCGAGGCGGCCGCGTATCGAGGGCGGGGCCACCTCGGCGATGTACGCCGGCGCGATGACCGAGGCCGCGCCGACGCCCAGGCCACCGACCACCCGCCACAGGATGAGGTCCCACGGGCCGAACGCGAGCCCGGAGCCGATCGCACTGACGGTGAACAGCGCCGAGGCCAGGACCATGACGCGGGTGCGCCCCCAGCAGTCGGCGAGGCGGCCCGCGAGATACGCGCCGGCGATACAGCCGAGCAGGGCCGAGGAGACGACGAACCCGGTGAGACCGGCGTTCATGCCGAAGGTCTCCTGGACGGCGTCCACCGCGCCGTTGATGACGGCGGTGTCGAAGCCGAAGAGGAACCCGCCGAGCGCGGCGACCAGGGAGATGATCACCACCCTGCCGGTGTGGAAGGACTCCTCGTCCGAGCTCCTGGCCGAGACGTTCCGTGTGGACATGGCGTACCCCGTTCCCGGGCCGGATGGACGTCCTGATGTCTGGTGAACGGAGCGTAGGCCCGCTACCAATGTGGCGCAAGTCACATATTCTTTATCGATTGCGGCGTACGAACGCTCTGATCGAGAACACGTTCTAGGCTCGAGGTGTCTCGTCGTCATACCGAAAGGGCCACCGCCGTGAGTGCCTCCCCCGAGCAGATCCGTGCCACCGCCGACTCCTACATCGCCGCGCTGGTCGCCGGCGACCTCGAGGCGGTTCTGGACCTCTACGCCGAGAACGCCACGGTCGAGGACCCGGTCGGCAACGGCACCGTCCACGAGGGCAAGGCCACCATCAACGTGTGGGACCTCATGACCCACGACGAGCAGGGCAAGATCCGTTCGATGCGCGCGTACTGGACGCCGGAGAACATGCGCTGAACCGGGGCCGCGCGACTGGACTACCCTTCAGGCCATGATCACCGCCATCGTCTTCGTCCACGCCGAGACGGCGCGCATCCCCGAGGTCGCCGAGGCGATCGCCGAGATCGACGGGGTCTCCGAGGTGTACTCGGTGACGGGCACCATCGACCTCATCGTGCTCGTGCGGGCCCGCCGCAACGAGGAGGTGGCCGACATCGTCTCCGACCGCCTGAACAAGGTCCCGGGTGTGGTCGACACCGAGACGCACATCGCGTTCCGCGCGCTGTCCAAGCACGACCTCGAGGCGGCGTTCTCCCTGGGGTACGACGAGTAGGCCCCTCCCCGGTGCGCACAGTTCCGGGGAGGTGCTGCCACGTCGGTCGCGGCGGATGTGCATACTGTCATCACGACTTGCTGATCTCCGGATACGCAGGGGAAGACCGGTGAGAATCCGGCGCTGACCCGCAACGGTGTGCCGTCACCTCGGTGACGACGAGCCCGATTACCTGCCCGGAGGTACGCGACTCTGTCCATCGCCGCGGTCTGCGATCCGGAGTCCTGCACGGTCGGTGGCCGGTGTCGACGGTCGCCCACCTGCGGGTCTCGTGTGTTCGTGGGCACACGACACGATCCGAGGTCTGATCATGTTCCGTCGCCAGTCCAGGTCCGCCACGGCGCTCGCCGCGCTGCTCGTCACGGGTGTCGTCGTCGCGGGCTGCTCCCGCGGCGAGGCTCAGGAGAGCGCCGCCTCGAAAGAGGCGTTCGCCGAGCCGGTGACCATCACCAACTGCGAGCGTGAGTCCACGTTCGACGCCCCGCCCGAGCGCATCATCACGATGAACGCCCACGTCACGGAGACCCTCATCCAGATGGGTGCGGGGGATCGGATCGTCGGCCGGGGCTATGCCGATCGCGAGGACGTCCTGCCGGAGGTCGCCGAGGAACTCGAGGCGATTCCCGGGTTGGCCGAGGAGTATCCCAGCTGGGAGCAGATCGTCGATCTGGAACCCGACCTCGTGGTGGCCGGCATGCGCAGCGCGTTCGACGAGAAGGAGGGCCGGAGCCGGGACGCGCTCGACGCGGCGGGCATCGACACCTTCCTGTTCTCCGAGTACTGCGGCGACGGGTTCCCGGACGTCTCCATGCTCGAGACCGACTTCTCCCAGCTGGGCCGGGTCCTCGGCGTCGAGGAGGGTGCGCAGCAGCTCACCGACCGCATCGTCGACCGGATCGAGTCGGTCCGCGCCACCCTGGACGAGGCCGGCGTGACGGGGACCCCGACGTTCTTCTACGACAGCGGTGAGGCGGAGCCCATGACGATCGGCGGCGTCGGCATCGGCCAGCTGATCGGCGAGTACGCGGGAGCCGACAACATCTTCATCGAGGGCGACCGGCCCTACCTCAAGACCACGTGGGAGATCCTCGGCGAACGCCGACCGGAGGCGATCGTCGTGCTCGACTACGGGGCCACCAGCGCCGAGGACAGGATCGAGTACCTGCGTAACCAGCCCATCATGGCCACCACGCCGGCGATCCGCGACGACCGCATCGTGGTGGTCCCCCTGGCCGACTTCTTCGAGAGTTCGCGGATGGCGACCTCGGTGGAGACGATCGCCCGCGAGCTCCACCCCGACGCCTTCGGTGGCTGATATGGCGACGGTCGTCCACGACCGTGGCGGTGGCGCGGGCGATGCGGCGACACCGGCTCCGAGCCGCCCCTCGGCGTCGTCCCGCCTCCCGTCACCGTTCCGCGCCACCAGCCCGGGCCGCGAGACCA
>NZ_JAALEE010000054.1:0-3107 GCF_014145265.1 Dietzia sp. CW19
CGTCGAGAGGGGTCGATCCGAGCCCGGAGGCACCGCCGGTGTCGCCGGAGGCGCCGGGGACCTCGTCGTCGTCGAGGTGGTGGCGGCCGCGCCGCGACTGACCCGCACCGGAGGACTGCCGGGAGCCGCCCTCGAACCCGGCGGCGATGACGGTCACCCGCACCTCGTCGCCGAGCGAGTCGTCGACGACGGTGCCGAAGATGATGTTGGCGTCGGGGTGCGCCTCCTCCTGGACGAGGGTCGCGGCCTCGTTGATCTCGAACAGGCCCAGGTCGCTGCCGCCGGCGATCGACATGAGTACGCCCTTGGCGCCCTCCATCGTGGTCTCCAGGAGCGGCGAGTTGATGGCGGCCTCCGCGGCCTTGTACGCCCGACCCTCGCCCCGCGAGGAGCCGATCCCCATGAGCGCGCTGCCGGCCCCGGACATGACGCCCTTGACGTCGGCGAAGTCGACGTTGATCACGCCGGGGGTGGTGATGAGGTCGGTGATCCCCTGGACGCCGTTGAGGAGGACCTCGTCGGCGGTCTTGAAGGCCTCCATCATGGACACGCCGGCGTCCCCGAGCTGGAGCAGGCGGTCGTTGGGGATCACGATCAGGGTGTCGCAGGCCTCGCGCAGGCCCTCGATCCCCGCCTCGGCCTGTCCCCCGCGACGCTTGCCCTCGAAGGAGAACGGGCGGGTCACGACGCCGACGGTGAGCGCGCCGAGCTTACGCGCGATGGCCGCGACGACCGGCGCGCCACCGGTGCCGGTACCGCCGCCCTCCCCGGCCGTGACGAAAACCATGTCCGCGCCCTTGAGGACCTCCTCGATCTCGTCCTTGTGGTCCTCCGCCGCCTTGCGCCCGACCTCCGGGTCGGCGCCGGCACCGAGGCCGCGGGTGAGTTCGCGACCGACGTCGAGCTTGACGTCGGCGTCGGACATGAGCAGAGCCTGCGCATCGGTGTTCACCGCGATGAACTCGACGCCCTTGAGGCCCTCGTCGATCATCCTGTTCACGGCGTTGACACCGCCGCCCCCGATTCCGACGACCTTGATGACTGCGAGGTAGTTGTGCGGTGAGCTCATCGAGGCCCGGCCTTCCTTTGGGGGTGTCGTGCTCGGTTGCATGCTGTCTCGACGAAAGACTCTCGCCTAACTCTCACCCTCTACTTGAGGGTTAAAGTTGCTGGTCAGAGGCGGTTTCCGCCGTCGGATCACACGGTAGGGGCACCGGCCCCGCACGTCCACGAGGCTCGCGGGCGTGTCGGTCTACCGTGAGGCCGGCAACGCCGGATTGGAGACGTTCCAGACCTGCCCGGGTTGCTCGAGGACCATCTGCAGGGCGACCGCCTTCTCGTGGTCGCGACCCGCGGCCCCCCACTCCACGGTGCGCCCGTCGACGAGGGTGAGGACGATCGACGCCGGACTCTCCACCTCGACGGACGCGATCTCCTGCCCCGCGGTCCCCCGGACCTCGGCGAAGACCGTCGACAGGTCCCGGACGATCCCGGGCAGGTCGGAGCGTGCGCCGTCCCCCACGGTGAGCTCGGGGGTTCCGGGAGGCGGGTCCCCCTGCCCGAAGTCGATGCCCTGCCCGTCCACCAGGTGCCGGGCGCCGTCGACCTCGACCACGACCAGGGCGGTGCGCTCGATCAGCTCGATCCGCAGGTTCGACGGGTAGTCCCGCGTGACCGTGACCTGGTCCACCCTCGGGATCCCCGCCACGCGGCGCGCCACCGCGTGGGTGTCCACCTGGAGCAGCGGGGTCCCGGGGGACACCGCCGCGCGCTCGGTCACCGCCTCCACGGGAATGGTCCGGGTCCCGACGACCCGGACCTCCCGGACGGAGAACACCGGCAGGAAGTACAGCGCGATGTATCCCACCAGGAGGACGACCAGCGCCACACCGAGCCCCACATAGATGCGGTTGGTGCGGCGACGTCGCCTGCGCAGCGTGGCCCGCACCGCGGGGTCGGAGTGACGCACCCGCTCGTCCGAGCTACGGACGGCCGCCGCGGCGAGTCTCCGGTCCGGGTCGTCCGAGGCCGCCTGGTCCAGCGGGTCCGTCGGATCCGCCGGGTCCGTCGGGTGGTCGCGTGGCTCGTCGGTCACCGCTGAGCCCCCTTCACGGCGTCGGCCTCGTCATGACCCCGTCCCGCTCCCCGCGGGCCCGGCGACGATCCTCGGGCCGAGCGTGGTGATGTCTCCGGCCCCGAGCGTGAAGACCACGTCGTCCGGCCGGATGATCCCGAGCACCGTGGACAGGGCGGTGTCGAGGTCGGGGACGTGGTGGGCCGGCGAGCTCACGTGGCGGGTGACGAGGCCGCCGTCGACGCCCTCCTCGGGTTGCTCGCGCGCGCCGTACACGTCGAGCACCACCACCTCGTCGGCCAGGGACAACGCCCGCCCGAACTCCTCGGCGAAGATGCGGGTGCGGGAGTAGAGGTGGGGCTGGAAGACCGCGATCAGGCGGCCACCGTCCGAGGCGACGATCTCCCGCCCGGCGCTCAGGACCGCCCTGACCTCGGTCGGATGGTGCGCGTAGTCGTCGAACACCCGCACCAGTCCACCCTGGACCGCGACCGTGCCCTTGGGTTCGAACCGACGCCCCACTCCCCCGAATCCGGACAGACCGGACAGGACGTGGTCGACGTCGATCCCGGCGTCCCCGGCGACCTCCCGGGCGGCCAGGAGAGCGGCGAGCGCGTTGAGCGCCATGTGTCGGCCCGGGGTCCCCACGTGGAGGTCGCCACGAGACCGCCCGTCCAACGTGAGCCCGGCCCGGGTCCCGCCCGAGTCGACCTCGATCCCGTCGAGTTCACCCACCACCGGCAGGTCGGTCGCGGGGCCGGCCGTGGTGCGGTACCCCACCACCCGCACCCCCGCGGACGCCGCCCGGCGCGCGCGCTCGGCCGCTCCCGCGTCGTCCAGGCAGACCACCAGGACGCCGGTGTCCGGGATCCGGGCGAGGAAGGTGTCGAAGACCTCGAAGTACGCCTCGGCGGTGCCGAAGTGGTCGAGATGGTCGGGCTCGGCGTTGGTCAGGATCACCACGTCGGGCTCGTAGTGCACCAGTGAGCCGTCGGACTCGTCGGCCTCGGCCACGAACACCGGGTCGGCCCCA
>NZ_JAALEE010000005.1:0-1252 GCF_014145265.1 Dietzia sp. CW19
GGTGTAGACACCCAGGACGACGACGACGAGGCCACCGATCAACGTGACGGTCCCGCGATGGACGGTGAACAGCGAGCCGATCGCCCCCATCCCCGCCCCGAGCGGGACCAGGACGGTCGCGAGGCCGAGCAGGAACAGGCCGGTGCGGGCGAGGAGCAGCCGGCGGGTGCCGAAGGCGTAGGCGAAGAAGGCCGGCAGCAGCAGCGCCGAGCAGGGGCTGAGGATGCTCAGCACGCCGCCGAGGAATCCCCCGACGAGCCCGATCTGCTCTGTCATCAGGGCCCGCTCATCCGTCCAGCGAGCGGTCGATGACGGTGCGGAACGTCTCGACCGAGCGGGCGCCGACGATCCCCGTCCCGTTGATGAGGAAGGTCGGGGTGGAGGTCGCGCCCAGCGCGGTGGCGGCCTGGTAGTCCGCCCGGATGGCCGCGTCGTACTCGTCGCCGGTCATGTCCGCTCGGAAGCGGTCGAGGTCGGTGACCCCGGCCGCGGCGGCGTACCCCACCAGCTCCTCCTCGCCGAGGTCCGGATGCCCACGGTCGGGGGCGTCGGCGAACACGACCTCGGTGAACTCCCAGAACCTGCCCTGGTCCGCGGCGGCGCGCCCGGCCCGGGCGGCGATCATCGATTCCTCTCCGAAGATCGGCAGGTCGACCCACTCGATCCGCAGATCGCCGCCGTCGACATACTCGTCGACCAGCGCCGGCTCCACCTCGCGGGAGAACTTCGCGCAGAACGGGCAGCGGAAGTCCGAGTACATGGTCATCACGACCGGCGCGTCCACCGGGCCCATGGCCATCGGGTCGCCCTCCGCCAAGCGCGCGATGCCCTCCATGGACTCCGGTCCGGGGGCCTGCTCAGGACTGGTCTGACGCTCGTCGGACATCGCCGCGGAGTCGGTCGCGGACCCGGCCGCGGACTGATCGCCTCCGGTCACATCCCGGGCGAGGAGGACGGCGACCAGGGCGAGGAGTACGGCCACCACGACGGACAACGCGATGACCGGGAGACTCGGACGACGGGACACGGGAGGACTCCTGCGGGGGCGATCGGGGACCTGGACGGGCCCGCGACCGGGCCACTTTCTACTACGCTACATAGTAGATAGTGGTCGGCGTGGCGGTGTCAACCGGCCAGGATCGAACACCAGGTGAGGACGGCGGCCGTCGCGGCCGCAAGGACGACCACCGCCGGCGAGACGGCGTGCACCAGGGCGACCGCGGAATCCCGTGCCGTCGCGCGGCCGGCCGCC
>NZ_JAALEE010000536.1:0-2232 GCF_014145265.1 Dietzia sp. CW19
GGCGGGCGCGACCGGGGTGGCACTGACCCGCCGCGCGGCCGACGCGCTCGCCGAGCGCACGGGCCTCCAGCTGCCACGGGTGTTGAGCCGCAACGCCGCCCCACCGGTCCCGGAGGGGATCGTTCCCGATGCCCCCGGGGTCACCCCGTTCGTCACGTCCAACGAGGAGTTCTACCGCATCGACACCGCGCTGCGCGTCCCCGCGCTGACCACCGCGGACTGGCGGCTGCGGATCCACGGGATGGTGGAGAGGGAGATCGAACTGGACTGGCAGTCACTGACGAGCAGGGAGTTCCTGGACCGGATCGTCACCCTGACCTGCGTGTCCAACGAGGTCGGCGGCAACCTCGCCGGCAACGCGACCTGGACCGGCTTCCCGATCGCCGAACTGCTCGCCGAGGCCGGCCCCCTTCCCGAGGCCGACATGCTGCTCTCGACCTCCGTCGACGGGTGGACGGCGGGCACCCCGCTCGAGGCCCTCACGGACGGCCGGGACGCCCTGCTGGCCGTCGGGATGAACGGCGAACCCCTGCCGCTCGAGCACGGGTACCCGGTCCGGCAGGTCGTGCCCGGCCTGTACGGCTACGTCTCCGCCACCAAGTGGGTGGTGGACTGGGAGGTCACCCGATTCGACCGCGCCAGCGCCTACTGGACCGACCGGGGGTGGGGTGAGCGGGGACCCATCCTCACCGCGAGCCGGATCGACAGGCCCGCCCCCCTGGCCCAGCTGGAGCCCGGCCCCGTCGTGGTGGCCGGGACGGCATGGGCCCAGCGCCGGGGCATCGACCGGGTGGAGGTACAGGTCGACGACGGTCCGTGGAACGAGGCGACGCTCGCCGAGGAGTACTCGATCGACACCTGGCGCATGTGGTCGTGGACCTGGGACGCCGAGCCCGGCCTGCACACGCTGTCGGTCCGGGCGACCGACTCGACCGGTGAGGTGCAGACGGAGACCCGACAACCGCCGATCCCCACCGGGGCCACGGGCTGGCACAACCGCACGTTCCGGGTGTCGGGGACATGACCGTCCTCGACACACCCCTCCTCACCACCCGCCCGTCCCGTGCGTTCGGACCACCTCGCATTAGACTGTCCCCCGTGTCCGAGCCCACCGCCCCGTCGCTGGCCGATCCGGGGCGCCTCCTGGAGCTCTCCGCGGCCGGGGATCTCGATGCCTTCGCCCGCTTCTACGACCTCATGGCGCCCCGTGTGCACGGTCTCGCACTCCGGGTCCTGCGCGACCCCGGGTACGCCGAGGAGACCGTCCAGGAGGTGTTCCTCCAGGTCTGGAAGCAGGCCTCGGGGTACAGCCCCAAGCTCGGGTCGGTCCACTCCTGGGTACTGACCATCGCCCACCGGCGAGCGGTGGACAGGGTGCGGTCCGAGAGCTCCGCGGCCCGGCGCGACGAGGCGGACGCCGCCGCGGGGATCACGCACTCCGGCGACATCGCCGACCAGGTGACCGAGGAGATCACCCGGGAAGAGGACGCCGCGGACATCCGTCGATGTCTCGGGGAACTCACCGAGAACCAGCGCGAGTCCATCGAGATGGCGTACTTCTCCGGGTTGACCTACCGGGAGGTCGCCGACCAGCTGGGGTCCGCACTGCCCACGATCAAGTCACGAATCCGCGACGGCCTGCGCCGTCTCAAGAGCTGCCTGGGAGGTGAGCTGTCATGACCGTCCGACACCACGATCACCCGGGGTCCCCGGACACGGTTCATCCCGAGGACCTCGACCTCTACGCCCTGGACGCGCTGGACCAGGAGGAGGCGGACGCCGTCGAGCAGGCGCTCGTCGCCGCGACCCCGGATCAACGCAGCTCGATGCTGGCCCACATCCGGTCCACTCGGGAGGTCGTGGCCGATCTGGTGGCCGACGCCGACCTCGACGTCCCGCCGCCGCCATCCCTGCGCACCAGGGTGCTCGACCTGGTCACGGCGGAGGCCGGGACCGGACACGATGCGCCCACCCCGGATGCCGACGACACCGGTGACACCGGGGGCGCGGCGGTGGTCGACCTGAGCCAGATGCGCGAACGCCGGCGCCCCGGGACCTGGACCTTCCTCGCCACCGCGGCGGCGGCCATCGTGTTGGTGGCCGCGGGGGTGACCATCGGGCGACTGACGGGCGACGCGGGACCGGAGGACAACCTCCCGGTCGCGTCCCCGCCCGCCGCGACGATGCCGGACGAGGTCACGTCCCTGCTCACGGCGCCCGACCTCGAGGTCA
>NZ_JAALEE010000536.1:2503-5654 GCF_014145265.1 Dietzia sp. CW19
CTCCGCCCAGATCGGGATCACCGAGGAGCCCGCGGGCGGCTCCCCGGCCCCCACGGGTGAGGTACTGCTGGCCCTCGACCTGGCCTGAGCGCGCGACCCGGCCTGAGCGAGCGACCCGGCCCGAGCGCGCATCCTGGCCCGATGGGCGCGACCCGGCCCCGACGGTGTCCGGGCGGGATCGGCCGCTCAGGCCCGGCGGCTCACGGCCGCCACCACTGCCGCAGTGGAACGTCCCAGGTCATGGTGTCGCCGAGCCGGACGGCCAGGATCTGATGGAGCTGGATCTTGTTGTGCTCGAAGCCGTACTGGCAGGCACCCATGTAGAGCCCCCACAGCTTGGCCATCGGTTCGCCCACCTCGTCGACGGCCTCGTCCCAGTGCTCGACCAGGTTCGCGCACCAGTCGCGCAGCGTGAACGCGTAGTGCTGGCGGAGGTTCTCCTCGTGGACCACCTCGAACCCGGCGTTCTCCGCCTCGAGGTGGACCGTCCCGGCACCGGCCAGTTCGCCGTCGGGGAAGATGTACCGGTCGATGAAGGCACCCGCCTTGACCGAGCGCGAGTTGTCCGGCCGGGTGATGCAGTGGTTGAGCAGCCGACCCCCCAGCCTCAGGTAGCCGTGCAGCCGGGTGAAGTAGTCGTGGTAGTTCCTGCGCCCGATGTGCTCGGTGATGCCGATGGAACTGACCGCGTCGAAGTCACGCTCGGGAACGTCGCGGTAGTCCATCAGCCGGACCTCGGCGAGGTCCCCCAACCCCTGGTCCCGGATCGCGGCCTGTCCCCATTCGACCTGCTCGCGCGAGAGCGTCACGCCGATCGCCCGGACCCCCCGGGCGGCCGCGTACCGCACCATCCCGCCCCACCCGCAGCCCACGTCGAGCAGACGGTCCCCGGCCTTCAGTCCGAGCTTGTCGAACACCAGCCGGTACTTGTTGTCCTGGGCCTCCTCCAGGGAGACCCCGGCGTCGGGGTAGCACGCGCAGGTGTAGGTCATGGAGGGCCCGAGGATCCACTCGTAGAAGCGGTTGGACACGTCGTAGTGGTAGCTGACCACCTCCGAGTCCCGCTTATTGGAGTGCCTGCGCATGCCGTGCGCGACGCGACGCCACGCCGCGGGCACCTCCTGCTCGGGAATCGGCAGCATCGTGATGTTCTCGCGCCCGATCGAGCGGGCGATGCGCGCCATCGTCCGCAGGTCCGGCGTGTGCGTCATGGTCTTGCGGAAGACCTCGAGCGCGCCGAACACGTCATGCGGCGCACCGGGATGCACCCCGTCGACCTCGAGCTCGCCCATGAGGTAGGCGCGGGCCAGTCCGAGGTCGCCCGGCGCGGTGACGAAGTACTGCAGCGCCCTCCGGCTCGTCAGGCGTAGCACCAGCTCGCTGTTCTCCGGGCCGAACGCCGACCCGTCGTAGGCCTCGATCCGCAGGGGCGGCTCCCCCGTCGCGAACGCGGCGACGATCTCGCCGATGGTCATCCTGTCCGTTGTCACCGTGCACCCACCGACTTGTCATAGAGGGTCGCGAAGCGGCCCCGGGGATCGAATCGCGTCTTGAGATGTGCCGCGTGCTCGCCGCCGTACAGCTGGTCGAACTCCTCGCGGGAGTAGAAGACCTCGGAGTAGAGCGACTTGTGCCCGCCGAGCCGGGAGACCTCCTCTTCGATGCGCCGGTTCCACGCCCCCTCGGCCATGCCGGGCTCGATCGGCGCGGAGGACCAGAACCCGATGTTGACGTACGTGGTCTCCGGCGCCAGCGGATACAGCGGCCACGGCCGGTCGGAGCCGGGGCCGCCGCCCACACCCGGCGCGGGCGTGGACTCACGCAGCCGCAGCGGGCAGATCCACAGCGGCTCGATGGGCACCTCCCGCAGGAACCACTCGAGGAACTCCTCGGTCCGGTCGATGGTCACCTCGACGTCCTGGACCACGCGTTCGCGCGGGCCCTCACCCTTGAGCGACCCGATCCTGTTGCCCAGGTCGTACCTGTGGTCCAGTCCGATGATCTTCCAGTACGCCGACGACCGGAGCAGCTGCTGCGGCCACCACCGGCGGATACCGGGGTTCTGCACCCCGAACGCGCGCGAGCACCAGAACCAGTCGGTGTCCCAGCGCCACAGGTAGTCGCGGATGGTCAGCCGGTCGCGGGCCACCGAGCCGGCGGGCCCGCCGTGCTGGATCGACCGATAGTAGATCGCCCGTTTGTCCCGCACTCCGGTGTAGTCCGAGACGGGGCCGGGCTCGTCGGTCCGGCGTCCCAGGGTCAGGTAGGATTCGTCGGCCGAGAAGACGACCCCGTCCAGGAAGTCGACCACCTCGTCGTCGTACGACCCGGACTCGCTGATCCGTGCCAACCCGTCGGTCAGCGCGGCGACGGAGTCGAACCGGACGTGGCGCAGTCCGACGTACCGCTCGACCGGTTCGAGCGCGATGCGCAGCCGCACCGCGTACCCGAGCGAGCCGTAGGAGTTGGGGAACCCGCGGTACAGCTCGCGCTCCCGGTCCGTGCCGTCTGGGCGGGCGGTGACGATCTCGCCCGTCCCGGTGAGGACGTCCATCTCCAGGACCGACTCGTGGGGCAGCCCCAGCCGGAAGGAGCTGGACTCGATGCCCAGCCCGGTCACCGCACCACCGAGGGTGATGGTCTTGAGCTGCGGCACCACGTACGGCATCAGCCCGTACGGCAGGGTGGCGTCCACCAGGTCCTCGTACGTGCACATGCCCTGGACGTCGGCGGTGCGGGTGTCCGGATCCACGGAGACCACGCGCGTCAGACCGGTGGTGTCGAGACCGGGCGACGACGACGAGGCGCGCGGCCTGAACAGGTTGGACGTCTTCTTGGCCAGCCGGACGGGCTCACCGACGGGGACCGCCTCGAAACTGGCCAGGAGTCGACTAACACCCTCCTCGTGGCGCCGGGGTCCGACGATCAGCGATCCGGACAGACGACCATGAGTGCCCATGCGTCCCACCCTAGTAGCGGTCGGCGACCACCAGAGTTGATCCGGCTGCGGCCCACCCCGATGGCCCGGCCGCGCGCCTCCGGCCGTCCCGGGGGTGGCGGGCGGGAGGCGGTGTGGGCCCGTCTCGAACGCGTCTCGATTGTGACACCGGTCATATCGCGCGGGCGATTCGGTCCCGACCCCGGCGGCCAT
>NZ_JAALEE010000537.1:0-9609 GCF_014145265.1 Dietzia sp. CW19
AGATCCACGATCGGTGCTGCCACGGCTTGATCGCATCGGCGGCCAGCCAGCGCCCGATCGTCGCCGTGGCCACCGGGCGCACCAGCCCGGTGGCCACGGCGTGGGCTCTCAGCTCGGCGGCCGACCATCTGGTCAGCGGCAGACCGTGGTCAGCCGGACGCGTACACGCCAACGCTTTGACCTGGGCGACCTCGACGGGGGTGAACACGCGCGGCCGTCCCGAGCGGGGCCGGTCTTTGAGCCCCTCGAGGCGCTCGGCGCAGAAGCGATGACGCCACTGGCGCACGGTGTCGTCACACACCCCGATGTCGCGGGCGATCACAGCGTTCGCGTCACCGTCTGCGGCGGCCAGGACGATCCGGGCGCGCAGTACGTCACGGTGCGCACAGCGGGCAGCGTTCGCGCGGCGGGTCAGCTCGTCGCGTTCCTTGTCGGTGAGGATGACGATGTCGGCGCTGGTGGGAGGCATGTTCATTTCTGGCCCAGCCGGAGGGGCGTGTCAAGTTTTCTGTGTAAGGGCCGGTCGGTTAGCCCCTCTGCCGGGTGGTCAGAGTGGGAGTCTGTTGGGGAATTGCACGGCGAAGGCGTTGAGCGCTTGGTGCCATCCCTGTGTGCCGGTGCCGAGGTCGCCGCCGCGGGTGGTTTCGATGTTTCGGATGCCCAGATAGACCAGTTTGATCGCCGCCTCGACTGAGGGGAATGAGCCCCTTGTCTTGGTGATTTTCCGGAGTTGGTAGTTGATCGATTCGATCTGGTTTGTGGTGTAGATGACCTTGCGGATCTCGGGGGTGAACGCCAGGAACGGGGTGAAGTCCTCCCACGCATTGCGCCACGCCATCACCGCCCCCGGCGCCTTGGTGCCCCAGGTCTCGGCGAAGGCTTCCATCGCCAGCTCGGCGGCCTGGACGGTGGCCGCGGTGTAGATCGGCTTCATGTCCTTGGCCATGGTCTTGCGGTCGGCGTAGGAGGCGTACTTCATGGCCGAGCGCAGCAGGTGCACCACGCAGGTCTGCACCACCGTCTCGGGGTAGACACTGTTGACCGCGGCCGGCAGCCCGGTCAGTCCGTCGCAGCACAAGATCAGGATGTCCTTGCAGCCCCGATTGCGGATCTCCGCCAGGACGCCTGCCCAGAACTTGGCCCCCTCGGTAGCACCGAGCCACAGTCCCAGCACCTGCTTGCGGCCCTCTAGATCGACGCCTACGGCCACGTGGCAGGCCTTATTGGCCACGACGCCGCCGTCGCGAATCTTGAGCCAGATCGCGTCGATGTAGACGATCGGATACACCGTCTCCAGCGGCCGGGACTGCCACAGGGCGATTTCGTCGGTGACCACGTCGGTGACCCGGGAGATGGTCGCGGCGGAGACGGTGGAGCCGTAGATCTCCTCAAGGTGTGAGCCGATATCCCTGGTGGTCATGCCGCGGGCGTAGAGGGACAGGATCATGTCCTCGACCTTGCCCAGTCGACGGGCCCGCTTCGGGACGATCACCGGCTCGAACGAGCTATTGCGGTCCCGCGGCACGGTCAGCTCCACGGGACCCTGGAGGGTCTGGACGCGCTTGGTGGTCTTGCCGTTGCGGGAGTTACCGGTCCCATGGCCGGCGGGGTCGCCGGCCTCGTAGCCCAGGTGGTCGGAGAGCTCGGCTTCCATGGCCCGCTCCAGCACCGCCTTGGTCATCTGCGTCAGCAGCTCCTCGACCCCGTGGCGGCCCTGCCCGAGTTCCTCGGCGGCGGTCACCATGGCGTCGATCTGATCGGCGCTCAGCACCCCGGCCAAGGGGTTCTGGACATCAGCAATTTCGGTCATTCGGTCAATCCTTCCAAGAGGCGAAACCCGTAGGTCACACCTCGGTTCGAGACCGGACCCTTACACACTCAATGAAACACCCTCAGCCGGAGGCGACCGCCAAGCCGCCACGCCGGAACAAGCCGGAAGTCGAGGGCGAGAACGGGCGGCGGCGATGATGGAGATCATGGCCAAGATTCCCGAGTCGACCCAGACCTCACTGCGACAGAAACTCCTGGCGCGCGCGTCCGAACGGTGGCCCCAGATCCAGGAACTGCACACCCGCTACCGGGCCGGGTTTGCCTACGTCGATGCCACCTTGACCGACGGCGACGAAGTCAAGCTCTGCCGACTGCGCTACGCCGGATCAGCCAGCAACTGGGGCTTTGCGATCTACCGCGCCAGCCACAACGACTACCAACAAGCCGCCCTGCCAAACGGATGGCCCTCAGGCACTCCCGAAGAAGCCCTCGACACCGCCTGCGGCCTCTACCTCGGCGACCCCACCGCCTGGATCACCGACCCCCGACGAACTAACGGAGATGCCCACTAGCGAGAGCTCGAGCGTCATCGGCTGCAACCGTCGGCCGGCCCCGAACACTGGGAGTGGAGATCATCCCAGATCCCTGCGGAGAGGGATCGCGTCCCGTGCGCGGGGCGTCTCGCCGTGGCGACTGCCGCCCTCGTCGTCGTCACATCATGTCGCGTGGGGGACCTTATCGCGGTGACGTGAGCCGCGAGATCAGCCGTCCGACCTGTCGCTCGAGAGTGGCGTCGTCCCGGGCGATCAGGAGTGGGTGGATCGCGCTGTAGCGCTCGGCGCGGGTGAGTCGGGCGAAGGCGGCCCCTGCGGCCGGCGTCGCCTCGAGCGCGGTCACGAGGGCCTCGGGGAGCTGTGCTGACGCGGAGCCGGCGTAGGCGCGGTCCCAGCGGCCGTCGGACCTCGCCCGCTCGATCTCGGCGACGCCCCGCGGGCGCAGCCTCCGATCCTCGGCGAGGCGGGTGACGATCTCGACGTTCCGCAGTGACCAGATGGAACGCGCGCGGCGGGGGGTGAACCGTTGCACGAACGTCTTCTCGTCGTGCGACCTGCGCTGCCCGTCGATCCACCCGCTGCACAGCGCCTCCTCGAGCGCCTCCTGATAGGAGAGCGAGGTGGGGGAGGTGACCCCCTTCTTGGCGAGCATCAGCCAGGTCCCGTCGCAGCTCTCGTCGTTCGTGATCAGCCACTCGCGCCACCGGTCGACGTTCGCCACGATCAACGGTGCGTCAGGGCTGTCCGTCGGGCTCATGGTCCCAGCCTGTCAGGTGAAGAGGCCTGAGTGTGTCCTCTATGCGTCGCGCCCGCCCGGTCAGGTGCCGCGCTAACCTCGCACCATGGCTGAGATCGTCGTGACCGGCATCCCGCGGCGTCCTTCTCCTCTGGGTGGGCGCCGTCCGAGGCGCGACGAGCTCGCCCGGTTCGCCACGGATGATCCGCACGCGGTCGACGACGTCCTGCCCGCGGATGCCGAGCGGCTGCGGCTACTCATCGTCGGTGTGAACCCTGGGCTGTGGACGGCAGCCGTCAACGCGCCGTTCGCGCGGCCGGGGAACCGGTTCTGGCCGTCACTGCACCGGGCGGGACTGACCGATCACCTCGTTGACGCCGCCACCGGGTTCTCGGCCGCAGACGAGTGGCAGTTGCTCTCGCGGGGCATCGGCATGACGAACCTCGTGGGCCGGGCGACCGCGCGGGCCGACGAGCTCACCCGTGAGGAACTGCGGGCGGGTGCGGCCCGGGTGGCCACGGTTGCCGGGGAGCTGCGTCCGGCGGTCGTTGCGGTCGCGGGGGTCACGGCTTTCCGGACTGCTTTCGCGCGACCGAAGGCCGGCTACGGGGAGCAGGACACCTCAGATGTACCGGGGTGGCCCGGTGGCGTGGTGCTGTGGGTGCTGCCGCAACCCAGCGGGTTGAACGCGCACGAGACCCTCGACTCCCTGGCCGCGCACTGGCGGGAGGTCTGGGGTGCGGTGGAGAGGACCGGGGACCCCGGTGCACGCTGAACCGGCCCGTCGTCACCCGACTTCCGGCGACGTCAGCCGTCGTTACTCCGTCGATCGGCCCGGAAGGACTTCTCGACCAGCACTCTGATCTCCTCCGCCAGCGCGGGGACCGGACCGGAGACGGGGAGTCCCGGGACCACGTCGGTGATCCCGAGCGGGGCGAGCGGCCCGGGTGCCACGCCGAGATCGGCTTTCCAGCCCGCGTACTGGGCCCCGCTGGAGGCGAAGACGATGCGCCCGAGGCCCACGAACGCGTGGGCGGCGCTGCACATCGCGCAGTGCTCGCCCGAGGTGTACACGACACTGGACGCCCGCTCCTCGGGCTGCATGTTCTCCGCCGCCCAGCGGGCGATCGCGAACTCAGGATGCCTGGTGGCGTCCCCACTCGATTCGCGGTTACGGTCCGCGAACCGCACCTCGCCGGCCTCGTCGACCAGCACAGAGACGAACGGCTTGTCCCCCGCAGCCAGCGCCTGCCCCGCGAGGTCCACACAGGTGCGGAGATGGACGAGGTCGTCGGCCCCGACGGGGCGGGGGTCGGACGTGGTGGTCACGGTGCCTCCTGGAAGGGTCTGCTCCCCGCGGGGTTACGAGCTGCCGCCGACGCGCGCGTGCGGGAAGTCGGCGGCACGCCCCTGGAACGCCAGGATATGCGGGTTCTCGATGACTCCCTCGCGGATCTCGATGGCGCGGGAGATGGTGAGGTCCTCATCCCATGCGGCCGGCCCCTCCATGACAGTCCGCAGGAAGGGCAGGAGCGCCTCGCTGATCTCCCACGTGGCCGAGTTCCACAGGTAGGACGGACTGTGGTCGACGGCGTAGTAGTGCACACCCTGCCCGACGGTGAACATCGGGTCCTCGAACCCCGTGGGCACGGCCCACTCGAAGCCCATGCCGGCGTCGCACGAGACGTCGATGATGAGGCTGCCGGCAGCGAACTCCTCGAGATCCACGGTCCGCAGGTAGGTCAACGGGGCCGTGACGTCCTGGAGAGTGCAGTTCACCACGATGTCGTGCGAGGCGAGGAACGTGGGGAGCAGGACGTCGCCGTCCTCGGTGGGAACCGTGCTGAGGTGGGTCGCGCCCTCGTCGGTGTTGAGCTGGGTGATGTGGGCGCTGTGGATCGGCGAGCCCACCGCCGTGGCCCCCCGCTGGGTGAGGACCTGGATGTCGTGGATCCCGTGGGCGTTCAGGGCGGTGACGGCCCCGCGCGCTGTGGCTCCGAACCCGATCACCACCGCGCTCAGCCGGGGCCCGTAGTTGCCGGTGGACCCCGTGAGGCTCAGGGCGTGAAGGACCGAGCAGTACCCGGCGAGCTCGTTGTTCTTGTGGAGCACGTGCAGACTGAAGTCGCCCTGCCGGGTCCAGTGGTTCATCGACTCGAAGGCGATGAGGGTGAGCCGGCGGTCGATCGCGGTCTGCGTCAACCCGGTGTCCTGCACACAGTGCGGCCAGCCCCACAGGACGCGACCCTCCGGGATCTCGGCCATCTCTCCCAGCTGGGGTTTCGGGAGCAGCAGCACGTCAGCGGAGTCGATCACCTCGGCGCGCTCGGCGACCCGCCCCACGCGCGACTCGACATAGCCGGGATCGAGTTGGAAGTCGGCGGCGTAGCCGCGTTCGACGATCATGCGTGCGCGGAGGTCCGGCTCGATCCGGTCCAGGTGCCGGGGATGTATCGGGAGTCGACGCTCGTTCTCCATGGTGGAGCTCGCGAGCAGACCGAGGCTGAGGAGTTCGCCTCCCGGGGAGACACCATCGCCAGTGGCGGCGGAGGTGGTGGCGGGCGGGTGAGCGGTTCCGGTCATCCGGACTCCCATCATCAGGGAACCGAATTCAGCTCCTGGTCCGACTATATGCGGCCGGACAGGGGAGCGGCCCGGCGCCGAGCGGGAGCGGCCCGCGGGACGGGTCCGATGACGCTCAGGACTCGTGCCGGAACCCGACCTTGATGGTCACCTGCCAGTGGGCCACCCGGTCGCCGTCCAGCTTCCCGCGGACGGACTGCACCTCGAACCACTCGAGGTTGCGGAGAGACTTGGAGGCCTCGGCGATCGCGTTGGCGATCGCGGCGTCCGTTCCGTCGGGGGAGGAGCCGACGATCTCGGTGACGCTGTAGACGTGGTTCATGGTGCCCTCCAGGTTGTGTGACCTGGCTCACTCTATCGCGGCTGGTGCCCTCACCGGGCCGAATGACACTGGACCCGACGACACCGGGCCGAATGACACCGGACCCGACGACACCGCACCCACCGGCGCGCGGCCGATGGGTGCGGTGAGGCGGGCGGGTCGGATCAGTTGCCGAGGCTCGCGAGCGCGGAGTTGAACGTCTCGCTCGGGCGCATGGCCTCCCGCAGCTTGTCGACGGAGGGCTGGAAGTAGCCTCCCAGCTCGACCTTGGAGCCCTGGACCGACAGCAGCTCCTCGAGGATGGTGTCCTTGTCCGCGGTCAGCTTCTCCGCCAGCGGAGCGAAGTGCGCCGCCAGGTCCCGGTCCTCGGTCTGCGCGGCCAGCTCCTGGGCCCAGTACAGCGCGAGCCAGAACTGGCTGCCCCGGTTGTCGAGCTCACCGGTGACGCGGGACGGTCCCTTCCGGTTCTCCAGCAGCTTGCCGGTCGCCGTGTCGAGCGTCTTGGCCAGGATCGTGGCCTTGGGGTTGTCGTCCTTCCGGCCGAGGTCGTCCAGGCTGGCCCCCAGCGCGAGGAACTCGCCGAGCGAGTCCCAGCGCAGGTGGTTCTCCTCCACCAGCTGCTGGACGTGCTTCGGCGCCGATCCGCCCGCGCCGGTCTCGTACAGTCCACCGCCCGCCATCAGGGGCACGATCGACAGCATCTTGGCGCTGGTACCGAGCTCGAGGATCGGGAACAGGTCGGTGAGGTAGTCGCGCAGGATGTTGCCGGTCACCGAGATGGTGTCCAGGCCCCTCCACGCGCGCTCGAGGGTGTAGCGCATGGCACGCACCTGGGACATGATCTGGATGTCCAGGCCCTCGGTGTCGTGGTCGGCGAGGTACTTCTTCACCAGGGTGATCAGGTTGTTCTCGTGCGGGCGGTACGGGTCGAGCCAGAAGACGGCCGGCATCTCCGAGGCGCGCGCACGGTCCACGGCGAGCTTCACCCAGTCGCGGATCGGCGCGTCCTTGACGGTGCACATGCGCCAGATGTCGCCGGCCTCGACGTCCTGGGAGAGCAGGACCTCGCCGGTGGCGGCGTCGACGATGTTGGCGACGCCGTCGTACTGGACCTCGAAGGTCTTGTCGTGGCTGCCGTACTCCTCGGCCTTCTGCGCCATGAGACCGACGTTCGGCACGGTGCCCATCGTGGTGGGATCGAACGCCCCGTTGGTCTTGCAGAAGTTGATGATCTCCTGGTAGATCCGCGCGAACGTGGACTCCGGGATGACCGCCTTGGTGTCCTTCTTGCGGCCGTCGGCGCCGTACATCTTCCCGCCGATGCGGATCATCGCGGGCATCGACGCGTCGACGATGATGTCCGAGGGCGAGTGGAAGTTGGTGATGCCGCGGGCGGAGTCGACCATCGCCAGTTCCGGCCGGTGCTCGTGGCACCGGTGCAGATCCTCGATGATCTCCTCCTTCTTGGAGGACGGGAGCGTCTCGATCTTGTCGTACAGGTCGACCATGCCGTTGTTGACGTTGATCCCGAGCTCGTCGAACAGGTCGTGGTGCTTGTCGAAGGCCTCCTTGTAGAAGACCCTCACCGCGTGGCCGAACACGATGGGGTGGCTGACCTTCATCATGGTCGCCTTGACGTGGAGCGAGAACATGACGCCGGTCTCCTTGGCGTCGTTCAGCTGCTCCTCGTAGAACTCCAGGAGCGCCTTCTTGCTCATGAACATGGAGTCGACGACCTCGCCGGCCTCGAGGGGCACCGTCTTGAGGACGTGGGTCTCGCCGTCCGG
This sequence comes from Dietzia sp. CW19, assembly GCF_014145265.1. Classification (NCBI taxonomy): domain Bacteria; kingdom Bacillati; phylum Actinomycetota; class Actinomycetes; order Mycobacteriales; family Dietziaceae; genus Dietzia; species Dietzia sp. CW19. The sequence continues at coordinate 7,753 of NZ_JAALEE010000537.1, forward strand.
CGTCACCACCTCCATGCGCGCATCGCAGGCGCGGTCGAGGATGATCGACTTCTCGCCGGCGTAGAAGTCGCCGTGCGTCATGTGTGCGACGTGGGTCTGCGACGCCATCGACCACTTGCCCATCGAATGCGGGTTGGCCCGGGCGTACTCCTTGACCGCCTTCGGGGCGCGGCGGTCCGAGTTGCCCTGGCGGAGCACCGGGTTCACGGCGCTGCCCAGACACGCGGAGAGTCGCTCGGCGACCTCGATCTCCTCGGGGGTCTGCGGGTCGTACGGGTACTTGGGGATGTCGTAGCCCTTGGCCTGGAGTTCCGCGATGGCGGTGTTCAGCTGGGGGACCGAGGCGCTGATGTTGGGAAGCTTGATGATGTTGGTGCCCGGTTCCTGGGTCATCTGTCCCAGTTCGGCCAGGTTGTCGGGAACCTTCTGTTCGTCGGTCAACCGATCCGGGAAGGCGGCCAGGATGCGGGCGGCCACCGAGATGTCGCTCGTCGTGACATCGATATCGGCGGCGTCGGTAAAGGTGCGGACGACCGGGAGGAACGCCTCCGTCGCCAGTCGTGGGGCCTCATCGGTGAGGGTGTAGATGATCGTCGTTCTGCCTGGGGTCATGTCGGCTCTTTTCTTTTCAGGCTGATCGTGTTCTTGTGGAACGGCATCAGCACGCCTGCACCATCATCACCCGAGTCGGGCCGGCGTGGCCAGAACCCCCCGGTGTGGTCGATCGGTGCACGTGCGCGGTTGTGTGATCGTCTCGGCGTCACCCTGCACTGTGGCCCACGACGCACGCGTCCGCGGCGTTTTCCGGCGGCGGGGACCCCGACCGGGGCGTCCCGGGCCGGGCCGTCCCCGCGGGGCGGGCGCGTTCCGGCGGTGTCGCGTCCGTCCCATCAGGCCTAGTGTCGAGGGACGACCGCTACTGCCGAGGAGGCGTCGACGATGACCGATGTGGGTGCACGGGCACAGGAACTGGCCGCTCTACACGACTCGGGTGACCTGGTGGTCCTCCCGACCGTCTGGGACACCTGGAGTGCCCGGACCGCCGCGGACGTGGGGTTCCACGGACTCACCGTGGGAAGTCACCCGGTCGCCGACGCCATCGGGGGCGCCGACGGTGAGCGGATGGACTTCGGCGAGTACCTCGGGGTGGTGCGCAGGATCGCCGAGTCGGTCGACATCCCCGTGAGCGCGGACGTGGAGTCCGGGTACGGGCTCGGTCCGGACGAGTTGATCTCGCGGTTGCTCGAGGCAGGGGCGGTGGGGGCCAACATCGAGGATGTGGTCCACGGCGAGGGCGACCGGGTCCGGGACAAGCACGAGCACGCCGACTACATCGCCGGCGCCCGCCGCGCGGCGGACGACGCCGGTGTGCCCTTCGTGATCAACGGCCGCACCGACGCGGTCAAGCTGGGCGGAGAGGTCTTCTCCGATCCGCTCGCCGAGGCGGCCGAGCGGATCGTGCTGATGGAGCAGGCCGGCGCGCGCTCGGTCTACCCGGTGGGGCTGACGTCCGCCGACCAGGTGACCAGACTCGTCGGGGCGGTCTCGATCCCGGTCAACGTGACCGCTCATCCCGTGAAGGGCCACGGCGCAGGGGACCTGGCCGTCCTCAGGAACCTGGGGGTGCGGCGGGTGTCCTTCGGACCGCTGTGGCAGATGTGGCTCACCAAGGTCTCCACCGAGCAGCTGTCCCACTGGATGACCCCCGACCAGTAGGTCGCAGCAGAGCGACCGCCCCGGCAGGCGGTGCGTCGGACGTTCAGTCCGACGCGCTCGGGCGCCTGCGGCCGGCCTTGGCCTGCGAGCGCCGGCTCTTGGCGTCGAGGCGCCGCAGCCTCGATCCGTAGGTGGGCCGTG
>NZ_JAALEE010000538.1:0-1860 GCF_014145265.1 Dietzia sp. CW19
CAACTCCAGCGCGCCTGCCTGGCCCGCGCGCTGGCCCAGGAACCCCGGTACCTGATCGCCGACGAGGCCACCGCCCATCTGGATCCGCTGAGCACGGCCGCGATCGCCCGCACCCTCCGCCGGCGGGCCGACGGAGGCCTGGGCGTCCTGGCGATCACCCACGATCTCCGACTGGCCGGGCGCTGGGCCGACGAGGTGGTAGCCCTCGGGGCCCACGCGCCGTGACGGCACCGAGACCCGAACGCAACCCGATCGCCTCTGGACACCGGCGGGTCACCGGCGCACAATCCTAACCATGTTAGGCACTCCGAATCGCGATAGGTCAGCCGAACGACGTGAGGCGACACGGCGGGAGATCATCGACGCCGCGTGGGAGGTGGCCCGCGAGCAGGGCCTGGCCCAGCTGACCCTCCGCGATGTCGCGGCCCGCGTCGGCATGAAGGCGCCGTCGCTGTACTCCCACGTGGACTCCAAGAACGCCATCTACGACGCCATGTTCGCCCAGGCCTGGACCGAGTGCCTCGACATCATGCTGGCCCTGGACGAGGGACGCCCGTCCGATGCCCGGGGGACGGTCCGGATGTACGCGCGGGCGTACTTCGACTTCTGCGTGAGCGACCTCGCCCGGTTCCAGCTGATGAACCAGCGCACCATCCCCGGCTTCGAACCCAGCCCCGAGGCCTACGCGCCCGCGGTGCTCGTGCTCGACGGTCTGCGTCAGCGGTTCGCAGCCATCGGGATCACCGACCGGGAGGACATCGACCTCTACGTGGCGGTGGTGGGCGGCATGGCGGACGCCCAACTCGCCAACGACCCCGGCGGCGATCGCTGGGCCCGCCTGTTCGACCGCGCGGTCGACATGTACCTGCACGACGTCGGCATCCCGACCGACGTCCCGGTCACCACCACACAGGAAGGCACACCGCCATGACCACGACAACCGGGCAACACCGCTCGAAGAACGACCCGCGACCGCCCCGGCTGGACCGCGACACCGCCGCGCGCCTGGCCGAGACCGAGTACGAGCGGGTGGCCGACATGCTCGACCGCCTCACCCCCGAGCAGTGGGGCACCCGGACCGACTGCACCGAGTGGGACGTGCGCGCGATGGCCGGGCACATGCTCGGCATGATCCAGATGCTCGCCAGCTGGCCGGAGATGGTCCGCCAGCAGGTCGCGTCCGGCAGGCGCGCCAAGCGCGAGGGCTGCCCCGCGATCGACGCGATGACCGCGCTGCAGGTGGAGAAGAACGCCGGCCTGTCGACGGACGAACTCATCGCCCAGGTGCGCCGACTGGCCCCCAGGGCGGCCAGGAACAGGCGGCGCGCGCCGGGCGTGATGAGGAAGCAGGCCATGGAGGACAACGGCGAATGGTGGTCCATGGGCTACCTCTTCGACGTGATCCTCACCCGCGATCCGTTCATGCACCGCATCGACATCGCCTCCGCGACGGGAGCCACCATGACGGCGACCGCGGAACACGAGGGGGTGATCGTCGACGACGTGGTGACCGAGTGGGCCGGTCGTCACGGCCAGGCGTACGACCTGGAGCTCACCGGCCCGGCGGGCGGGCGCTGGCAGCACGGCGGGCACTCGGGCGCGGGCGAGAACCTCACCATGGACGCGTTCGAGTTCTGCCGAGCACTCAGCGGCCGGGCCCCGGCGGAGGGACTGCTCCGGACCCAGGTCCCGTTCTGACCCGGATCGTGAATGTGCTTTTATCCAACCGAGTGTGAGGTAGATTGCATTTTGGGCACAACGCGCTGGTAGCGCGCACTTCTCCGGCTCGTCGCCGCCTCTGACCCGACCCCGGAAGAAGGACGCCGCCATGCCCCCGTCAGAACCCCTCCCCCCGCCTCC
>NZ_JAALEE010000539.1:0-1895 GCF_014145265.1 Dietzia sp. CW19
GGCCACGGCGCCGCCGCCAACAGGGCGACCACCGCCGCGGCGTAGCAGGCCAGCGCGAACCACACCGCGGCCCGGGCCCCGAGCACGGTGGCGACGGACTTCAGGTCCGCCTCGCGGTCGAAGCGGACGTCCTGCACGGCCCCGAAGGCCTGCGAGGCCGCACCCCACAGCATGAACGCGATCAGGCACGCCCACACCCCCCCGGTCAGTTCCGCACCGGCGATGGTCCAGCCGACGATCGCCGGGGAGACGAAGTGGAACGCGGAGGTGAGCGAGTCCAGGAACGGGATCTCCTTGAACCGCAGACCCTTGGCGCTGTAGGCGATCACCGCGAACGCGCTCGCGGCGAGCCACAGGGACGACTCCACCGTCCCCGTCAGCACCAGGTACACGAGGAACGGCACGGTGGTCACCGCCGAGGCCACGAGGGTGGCCGTGTGACGGGACCGCTCGAGCACCGACCCCTCGACCCCGCCCTTGCGGGGGTTGCGCAGGTCGGACTCGTAGTCGAAGACGTCGTTGATCCCGTACATCGCGAGGTTGTACGGCACCAGGAAGAAGATCGTGCCGATCACGCCGACGAGGTCGAACCCCCCGGTCGCCAGGAAGTACGCCAGGGCGAACGGCGCGGCGGTGTTGACCCACGACACCGGCCGGGACGACCAGAACAGCGTGGTGAGCAGTCCCGGCGTCCCGGGCCGCTCGGGGGTGCGGACCTCGTCGTCGTCGCCGGGCTCCGGGGCGCGCGTCAGCAGCGCGTCCCCCCTCCCCGACACCGTCGGGCTCCCCACCTCGGCCCCGACCCGGGGTGACGCGGTGAGCAACGCCCACACCGACGGCACGAAGACCGCCGCGGCCACGGCGTAGGCGAAGTCCTCGATGGGCGCCACACCCAGGCGGATGCCGCTGGTGAGCGAGTCGTCATAGGCCACGAGCCCGGCCGAGATCATGATGTTGTCGAAGACCGCGGTGAGGATCATGAGGATCAGCAGCGCGCCGCCGACCCCGATCAGCCACCGGCGTCTCTCGGGCCCGCGCAGGCGCCAGGCCGCGAGGAGGGCCACGGCCACCACGGGGATGGACATGGTGAGGTTGAGGGTCGTGTACAGGCTGGTCACCGGCGTTCCCCCGTCATCCGGGAGGGCCGGGACGCCCTGGCCGCCCGGGAGTCCCGCGCGTGGTCGACCGCGCGCGAGACCCCCGCCGCGCACACCAGCGCGAGGTGGGACAGGAACGCCAGGAACACGACCTCCTCGAACGGGATCTCCGGCGCCACCAGCAGCCCGGTCATGAAGTCGGTCTGTCCGCGGAAGAACACCCCGCTGCGCACCCCGAGCACGTCCCAGGTGAGCAGCAACGCCACGGAGGCGGTGACGGCGAGCGCCGCGGCGGCGGGCGCACGGAACGCCGCCAGCTTCCAGCGGTGGTCGATCACCAGGATCCCGGCGAAGGAGACCACCTGGACCAGGAGATAGGACAGCCCGATCACCTGTCGAACACCGTGCCCCCGCCGGGCTCCGCCACCGGGGCGGTCCCCGTGTCGCCACGGACGTGTTTGAGCACCAGCTCGGCGCTGATGAGGCACATCGGCAACCCGATCCCGGGGATGGTGGACGCCCCCGCGTAGTAGAGACCGTCGACGTGCCTGGAGACGTTGCGGGTCCGGAAGAACGCGCTCTGGGCCAGCGTGTGGGCGGGGCCGAGGGCGGTGCCGCGCCATGCGCCGAGGTCATCTTCCAGGTCCGCCGGCGCGATGGTGCGACGGACGACCACCCGCTCGGCCAGGTCCGGGATCCCGGTCCAGTCGGCGATCTGGGCGATGGCCTGGTCGGCCGCCGCCTCGATGGTCGCGTCGCCCGCGCCGTCCACGCCGCCGTGGCCGAGACCCGGGTCGA
>NZ_JAALEE010000540.1:0-684 GCF_014145265.1 Dietzia sp. CW19
GGGCCCGCGAGTGGCGGGACCGCAACGTCGACGCCTTCTGCGCCGGGTACGCCGAGGTGAGCGACTCGGACCCCCGCGACACCGGTGCGCTCCTCCGGGCGTACACGCTGGACAAGGCCCTCTACGAGGTGGTGTACGAGTCGCGCAACCGGCCCAGCTGGGTGGGGGTCCCGCTGGGCGCGGTCGAGCGCATCCTCGCGACGGACTAGCGCCGTGCCGTCAGCTCGCGGGCAGCTGGTCCTTGGCCCACTTGTAGTCGGCCTTGCCCGCGGGCGAGCGGCGGATCTCGGGCACGTCGACGATCACCTTGGGGACCTTGTAGTTGGCCAGTGACTGACGCAGGAACTCGGACAGCTCGTCCTGCTCCACCGACTGCCCCTCGCGGAACGAGACCACGGCGGCGACCTTCTGGCCGTAGCGCGGGTCCGGCGCCCCGGCGACGAGCGCGTCGTGCACGGCCGGGTGCGCCTTGAGCGCCTGTTCGACCTCCTCCGGGAAGACCTTCTCGCCGCCGGTGTTGATGCACCCCGAACCGCGGCCGAGGAACACGATGGTGCCGTCCTCGCGGAGCTGTCCCATGTCGCCCAGGACCGAGACGCGTCGACCGTCGACCACGGGGAACGTCTTGGCGGTCTTCTCCGGGTCGTTCCAGTAACCGATCGGCAGGTGACCGCGGCGGACGAT
>NZ_JAALEE010000540.1:753-2256 GCF_014145265.1 Dietzia sp. CW19
GATGGGATGGAAGTCCTCGTCGACCAGGCCGAGCTTCGGGCTGGCCGGGATGGTCATCTCGCCGGACTCGCTCATCCCGAGCTCGCCGTCGTTGCCGGCCTCCGAGGCGCCGAAGTTGTCGCGGATGATGATGTTGGGCAGCACCTCGAGGACGCGCTCGCGGCTGGACTTGGACCAGATGCCGCCGCCGGAGGCCATCATGAACAGGGTGCTGAAGTCCATGGTCTCGGTGCCCTTGACCAGCTCGTCCGTCAGCGGCACCGCCATGCCGTCGCCGACGAACATGAGGATGTGCGCCTTGTGCTCGGCGGTCGCCCGGATGATCTCCGCCGCGTCGAACTCGCGGAACATGATGAGGTGGCCGCCGAGGTTCACGAAGGTCAGCAGCGTGAACAGGCCCGCACCGTGCATGAGCGGGGCCGAGATGACCACCTTCATCCCGCCGTCGGGCGAGACGTTGTCGGCGACCTCGGCGGGGCTGTGCCGCTTGTCACCGTAGGGGTTGCCCCCGGACAGGCACGCGTAGAAGTAGTCCGACATGTGCCACTGCACGCCCTTGGGGAAGCCGGTGGTCCCGCCGGTGTAGACGATCCAGTGGTCGTCGCCGCGGACGGGCTCGAAGTCCCGCTCCGCCGACTGTGCCGGCCACTCGGTGTCCCCGTCGACCACCGTCAGGCCCTTCTCGGCACACGCCGAGGCCAGGACCTCCGGGACGCCGCCGAACACGATCACGGTACGCACGGTCTCGAGCTTCGGGACCGCTGCGGCCATGGTCTCGGCGAACTCGGCGTCGACCAGCACGGCGATCGACTTGGAGTCGTTGAACAGGTAGACCAACTCGGGCGCGGTGTACCGGTAGTTCACGTTGATCCCGGCCACCCGGGTCTTCATGCACCCGATGATGGCCGCCATGTGCGCGGTGCTGTTCTTCATGTAGAGCGCGACGTGGCTGAGCGGCTCCGCACCGTGGGCGCGGAGCAGGTGCCCCATCTGGTTGGCGAGATCGTCGACCTGACGGTAGGTGTAGTCGACGCCGTCCATGGTCAGCAGTGCGTTGTCCGGGATCTTGTCGGCGACGGCCTCGAACACCGCGGCCTCGTTCATCTCCGGGTTGGTTCCGGCGAGCGGATCGGTCGAATGGTCAGCAGCTTCGGTCATGGCAGAATCCTTCGCGAGGGCGGACGAAATGTGGCTGTCCTCACATTGTGACCTGAACTTGTTCTCATGTCCAGACGGCACCCTGATCAGGTCAAACTCTCAATAAGTAGAACGAGTTCTAGAGCAGTTCGTGTCCATGGCAACGATTCTGCGTGACCCCACGCCCCCGAGCGCCTACATTTTGGACATGAGTTCACGGCGGTCCCCGCAGAGCGGCGCGCCCTACGACGGGGGCCTGATGCTGCCCCACGCCACCCGGACGGGGAGCGTCCCGGTGGACGGTCGCCGATCGGCCGCGCCGGAGGCGGATCGGCCCTCCGGCCGGAGGCCGGTGCTGACGGGCCC
>NZ_JAALEE010000541.1:0-7096 GCF_014145265.1 Dietzia sp. CW19
CCGGGCGGGCGGCGGGCCGGCCGAGGCGGCGGGGCCGGGCGGGGCCTCAGCCCAGGAACGCCTTGTCGGACAGCGTCGCGCCCTTGATGTTGGCGAACTCCTTGAGCAGGTCCTGCACGGTGAGCGACGCCTTCTTCTGGTCGTCGGCCTCGTAGACGATCCGGCCCTCGTGCATCATGATCAGCCGGTTGCCCAGCCGGATGGCCTGCTCCATGTTGTGCGTGACCATGAGCGTGGTGAGCCCGCCCTCGCGGACGATCCGTTCGGTGATCGTGGTGACCAGCTCGGCCCGCTGCGGGTCCAGGGCCGCGGTGTGTTCGTCGAGCAGCATGATCCGCGGTTGGGTGAACCCGGCCATGAGGAGCGAGAGCGCCTGTCGCTGGCCTCCCGAGAGCAACCCGACCTTGGCGGTGAGCCGGTCCTCGAGACCCAGCTCGAGCATGGCGAGCTGGTCGGCGAACTGCGCGCGGCGCTTCTTGTTCAGGCTGGGGCCGAGTCCACGTCGCCTGCCCCGCAGGACCGCGAGCGACAGGTTCTCCTCGATGGTGAGGGTGGGCGCGGTCCCGGCCAGCGGGTCCTGGAAGACGCGGCCCACGTACTTCGCGCGCTTGTGATCGGGCAACCGGGTGACGTCCTTGCCGTCGATCTGAATGCTGCCGCCGTCGGCGATCAACCGGCCGGACACGGCGTTGAGCAGGGTCGACTTGCCGGCGCCGTTGGAGCCGATCACGGTGACGAAGTCGCCCTCGGCCATCGTGAGGCTGAGACCGTGGAGTGCGCGGCGCTCGTTGACGGTGCCCGGGAAGAAGGTCTTGGACACATCGGTGACTGTCAGCATCGTCAGGTCTCCTTGGCGCCGGTCGCGGCGGTGTCGGCGGACTCGGGCCCGGCGTCGACGGCGGTCCCGGTGCCCGCCACCGCGCGCTCGTTCGCGGCGACCGCGGTCGTGGGCTTGCGCCCGAACCGACCACCCATGGATTTCCACTTGGGCGCGAGAAGCGCTATCACCACGAGCACGGCCGTGACCGCCCTCATGTCGTTCGGGTTGAGCCCCACCTCGAGCGCGATGGCGATGATGAGCTGGTACAGGACCGCGCCCACGATCACGGCGTACACCGCGAGCCACAGCCTGCGCTGGCCGAGGATCGCCTGGCCGAGGATGACCGAGGCCAGGCCCACGAGGATCAGGCCGATGCCCATCGAGATGTCGGCGAAGCCCCGATACTGCGCCAACAGCGCGCCGCACATGCCCACGAGGCCGTTGGACAGGGCGAGGGTGAGGGTCTTGGTGAAGTCGGTGGAGACACCGAACGAGGAGATCATCGGGCCGTTGTCGCCCGTGGCGCGGATCGATAGTCCCAGGTTCGTGGTGAGGAACCAGACGACGACGAGGCCGAGCAGTCCCACGGCCACCGCGAGGATGGCGACGCCACCCCAGGTGCCGAGGATGCCGGCTTCGCGCAGCGGGGTGAACGCGTGGTCCTGCCGCAGCAACGGCGCGTTCGCGCTTCCCATGATCCGCAGGTTGACCGACCACAACCCGATCATGGTGAGGATCCCGGCCAGGAGGCCGTCGATCTTGCCCTTGGTGTGCAGCAGGCCGGTGATGATCCCGGCCAGGAACCCGGTGACGAAACCCGCGAGGGTCGCGAGCACCGGGTTCCAGCCTGCGAGAATGCCCGTCGCCGCGGTGGCGGCACCGGTGGTGAAGCTGCCGTCGACGGTGAGGTCGGGGAAGTTGAGAACGCGGAAGGTCAGGAAGACCCCCAGCGCCATGACCCCGTAGATGAGGCCTACCTCGACGGCGCCGATCACTTCTTCTCAGCCTCGGCGAGGATGTCCTCCGGGATGGTGACGCCCTGGCGCTCCGCGGCGTCCTCGTTGACCACGTAGGTGAACTCGGCGGCGGTCTCCACGGGCATCGTGGCCGGGTCCTCGCCGTCGCGCAGGATGCGCAGCGCCATCTCGCCCGTCTGGCGGCCCAACTCGGTGTAATCGATTCCCAGCGTGGCGACGGCGCCGCCCAAGACGGTGCCCTCCTCCGCGGCGATCACGGGGATCTGCTTGCTCTCGGCCACCTGGACGAGAGCCGCGATACCGGAGACGACCATGTTGTCGGTCGGTACGTAGATCGCGTCGACGTCGCCGAGCGCCTCGACGGCCTGCTGGATCTCGTTGACCGAGGTGACGGTCTGGGTGACGATCTCCAGGTCGAGCGGGCCGGCGGCCTCCTCGGCCTGGTCCACCTGGACCTGCGAGTTGACCTCGCCCGAGGCGTAGACGATGCCGACGCGCTCGGCGTCGGGGACGATCTCCTTGAGCAGCTCGAGCTGCTCGTCGATCGGCGCGGCGTCCGAGGTGCCGGTGACGTTGGCGCCCGGCTCCTCCATCGAGTCGACGAGCTCGGCCGAGACCGGGTCGGTGACCGCGGTGAACAGCAGTGGGATGTTGATGATGTTCTGGGCCATCGCCTGGGCGGCCGGGGTCGCCACCGCCAGCGCGAGGTCCAGGTCGTCGGCGGCGAACTGCTGCGCGATGGTCAGCGCGGTGGCCTGCTCACCGTTGGCGTTCTGCTCGTTGAACTCCACCTCGACACCGGCGTCGGCGAAGGCCTCCTTGAAGCCCGCGGTGGCCGCGTCGAGAGCGGGGTGCTGGACGAGCTGGTTGATGCCGATCGTGTAGGACTCGCCGCCGCCACCGGCGGCGTCATCGTCGGAGCCGCCGGTGCAGCCTGCGAGGACGAGTGCCGAGGTGGCCACCAGTCCGGTGAAGAGCGTCGCGCGTGAGAATGCCATGTGCCATGCCTTGTCTACGGTCACGGGTGAGCGTGAGGGGCCGGATGCGTTAACAGTGCTGGCACATGAGGGTACCGGGTCACACCGACCGCGTAACCCGGGACTCACCTCACGGGTTGCTGATCCGGCTCCGATTCCGCCAACTCGCGTTTCCAGGTGCGGAAACCCTCCTCAGTGCGGCCCCGGCGCCAGTATCCCGAGATCGAGGCCCGCCGGGCCGGGACGCCGCGTCCGGAGCGCAGCAGGGGGCGCAGATGCTTCATCACGGTCTCGGCCTCGCCGTGCACGAACACCTGCACGTCGCCGTCCGGCCACGGCATCTCGCGGAGGGCGACGACCAGCGGCGCGTCGCCGTCGATCCGTCCGGGGCCGGCGTGGGTGGAGGGGGTCCCGCGGTGCAGCCAGGTGATCCGCACCCCCTCCGGAGCGGTGAGCGACACCTCGTCGTCGTCGTCTCCCACCTCCAGGAACACCGCTCCCACCGAGTCCTCGGGCAGGGCCTCCAGCGCGGCGGAGATCGCGGGGACCGCGGTCTCGTCCCCGGCGAGGAGGTGGAAGTCCGCCTCGGGGTCGGGACGGTACCCGCCGCCCGGCCCCCGGACGGTGACGTCGGTCCCGGGCGCGACCGTCCGGGCCCACGGCCCCGCCACGCCCGCGTCTCCGTGCACGACGAAGTCGATCCAGATCTCGCGGGCCGGGAGGTCGACGCGACGCACGGTGTAGGTCCGCACCACGGGGCCGTCCTCGGAGGGCAGTTCGAGTTTGACGTAGCTGTCGGTCTCCGCGCGCGGGGCGAAGGCGTCGAACCCCGCGCCGCCGAGGACGACCCGGACCATGTGGGCGCTCACCGTCTCGGTGCGCAGCACGGTGAGGGTGGTCGGGGTGGGGCGCTTGCGCTCATCTGCCACGGGGGCCTCCTTAAGTTAGGCAACCCTATCCTGCCAGTCCCGGCGTCCCGGCGTCCCGGCGTCCCGGTCGAGCGGTCGAGCGGTGGGTTCCTTCCCCTCGCATCCCAATGTAAGATATATGTGATCTGAAACTCGGCCACATACGACATGATCGCGCGGCACGCGCAGTGCACAGGGAGTGACGTGATGAACCCAGGAACGCGATCCGTCGACGCAGGCCTCGACCCGATGAGGATCCGGCACCTCCCGGACCTGTCCACGCACCTGTGGTTCTGGCTCCCCGCCGCGAACGTGGTGATGCAACTCGCCGACCCCGCCGTCGGGTACGGCGTGGTCGAGAGCCGGGTGGACCGGGGCCGCGGTGACCTCCGCCCGATCAAGCGCGGGAGGACCACCGCCCAGTACCTCGCCGTGGCCACGTTGGGGAACCAGGAGGACCGGAAGTTCTTCCACGAGGCGGTGCGGCAGATCCACGCGCAGGTCTACTCCACCGGGTCCAGTCCGGTCCGCTACAACGCCAACTCCGCGGCCTCACAGACGTGGGTGGCGCTGTGTCTGGTCCGCTACTACACCGATCAGTGGGAGATGGTGCACGGGCCGCTGTCGGAGGCGGAGCTCGACCGGGTGATCGAACTCGCGCGACCGCTCGGGACCACCCTGAACGTGCCCGAGGCCCGCTGGCCGTCGACCTGGGCCGAGTACCAGCGACGATTCGCCGAGGGCATCGACGGCGTCCGGATCGACGACACCGTCCGCGAGTACCTCCAGGCACTCGCCGACTTCACGGTCCTCGAGGTCCGGATGAAGCAGCTGGGGACACTCGCGCACAAGACCCTGGGGCCGTGGAGTCTGTCCATGACCAAGTTCGCGGTCCCCGAGCGGATCCGTGACGAGATGCGCTGGACGATCACCCCTCGGGATCTCAGGCGCCGACGGGTCCTCGTGAACCTCGCGGCCGCGCTCGACATGGTCCTGTCCAGGCCGCTGCGCGTGGTCTACACGCTCAACCTGTGGGACCTGCGGGCGCGCCGACGGCTGGGGGTCGGCGTCTTCTGAGAACGGGTCGCGCACGCCCCGGGCGCCCGACGGGCGGGGCTGGGGACGGGCAGGGCACCCGGCGGGCTGGGCTGTCGACGGGCGGGGCGCCCGGGAGCCGTTCTCAGGATGCGCGGAGGAACTCCATGGGGGCCGTCGCCTCGAAGTGCGCGCTGACCTCTCCGACGAGGCCCCCCTCGAGCCCGGTGTCGGCGACCAGGTCGAGCTTGCGCACGGGTGCGCCCTCGGACAGATCGAGGCCGTCCAGCCGGACCCAGACGATGTTGGGCCGACCGGTGTCCTCGAAGACGTACACACCGTCGACGTGGTCGGTGATGGTCCGCCACAGGGTGGTGGAGGCGTTGGGGTGGTCGGGATCCGGCACGCGGAACGGTTGGGACGCGTTGCGCATCACGCTCAGCAGCTCCGCGACAGCCCTCGTCCGGTCGGCGGGCGCCGGGAGCCGGTCCAGGTAGAAGGCCGCGCGGGCGAACCTCTCGTCGGCGTCCGTGCCCCCGGGGAGCGGGCGGTCACCGCCGAAGCCCTCGATCTCGTGGAGGCGTTCGAGCTGCTCTGCGAACGGCGGCGAATTGGTCATCACCGTGTAGGACCGGTCATGCCAGATGTGGGGCTCGCCGTCGATGTACTCGATGATCGCCGAGTCGCCGCTGCGGTCGTCGAGCGCCAGGTGGACGGTGACGGTGGTGCCGGTGACCGGGTCTCCGGATGTCCGGATCTGGACCCGGGACTGACGCATCCACTCCACGGCCTCGGCGACGGTGGCGAAGCTGTCCCGAGTCCCAGCGCGAGCGGTCGGGCCAGCTGGTCGCCCATCGCGAGGTAGTTGTCGAACAGGTCCTTCATGAACTCGCCGCCGCCGACCTCGATCGGTCCCGGGTCCTCGCGCGGCGTGCCCTGTTGCCTCGACCACTCGTCGGGTCCGGGCATGACCATCACACACAGCGCCCGCATGGTGTCCAGGGAGAACTCCTCGACCGCGTCGAGGACGGCACTCCCCGTGCCCTGGGCGTTCGCTCGTCCCACCGCTTCGAGGGAGCCGTTCAGGGCGCCCGGAAACGCGACGCCCGCGCTGACGAATGCACCGAACAGGGACGCCCGCGCGAGAAAGGCCCTCCGGTTGAATTGATCCATGACCCCGCCTTTCCCTAGCACAGTGGGGTCGCCGTAACGATGTGATATTCCTCACGCCACCGGTCGGGGATGATTTCTTTATCCCTCGAGCTATCCCTCGATCAGCCCTCGTTGTCACGGATGTCGTGTCGGCCCGTGAAGGGCAGGAGGCTCGAGGCGTCGCCCAGATCGTCGCGACCGATGACCCCCAGGCTGCCGTCCTGTTGGAGGATCACCGCCGCGACCTGCTCGAGCGAACCCTTCCCGGATTGCCGGGCCGCGGTGTGGACGTCCTCCTCGAGAAGGCGGTGGCTCCGTAGCGCCCTGCCCTGCATCCGTCCCTGGTAATAGAGGAGGATCGGCGGGCTGTCCAGCAGGGACCGGACGCGCGGAGACCGCGCGCGGACCGCCGCGAACAACCACTGGACGCCCACGAGTAGCGCCAACACCAGGACCGTCTGCGCCAGCGGCACCTCGGTGGCGGTGAGTGTGCGCCCGAACGCCGAACCGATGGTCACCGCCACGATGAAGTCGAGGGGCGTCATCTTGGCCATGGTGCGTGGGCCGGATACCCGGAGGATCACGACCAGGGCGACGAAACCGCACACGACCATGACGACGGAGTGGACGACCGGTTCCCAGCCGTCCCAGAGCAGAGTTGTATCCATGACGCGAATGGTGCGCGCACCGCGGTCGGAGGACAACCGGCGTCGACGGGAACGGCCCCGACCGCACGGGCCGTGGTCCGTGCGGTCGGGGCCGTTCAGCTCCGCGTCACGAGGCCCGCGCGGCGATCGGAGTGGCGGATCTCAGCGGGCAGCGGTCCTTGGCGGCGAGGAGGCAGGTGGCCGCGGCAGTGCCCAGGATGGCGACGGTGCCCAGGATGATCGGTGCGGCGGGGAAGGGCAGTTCCTGGGACAGGACGAAGGCTCCCATGAGCAGGACGAAGAAGCCGAACCCCTTGCGCAGCGCCTTCTCCGGGACGACCGAGGTGAGCCGGATGCCGACGAAGGAACCGGCGATGGCGGCGGCGGTGACGGCGGCGACGAGCGGCCAGTCCAGGCTGACCGAGGTGAGGTAGCCGCCGAGTCCGGCGAAGGATTTCATGGCGATGACCAGCAGGGACGTGCCCACCGCGACGGTCATCGGTAGACCCGCCAGGAGCACCAGGGCCGGGACGACGAGGAATCCGCCGCCCGCACCGACCAGTCCGGTGGCGGCGCCCAC
>NZ_JAALEE010000541.1:7106-9550 GCF_014145265.1 Dietzia sp. CW19
TCCCGGTGGCCGAACCTGTCAGGCTGGACTCGTGGTGTCCGAGAATGGCTTCTACGCACGCATATTCCGACGGCACGCTCATCCGGTCAGTGCCTGGTCGCGACTCCTGAGGGCACCGCTGCTACTGGTGCCGTTGTGGACTCGCCGCTGGTGGTTGTACGTGCCCATCGGCGCGTGGTTCGCGGTCAATCCGGTGATGACCCCGCCGGCTCACGACACGTCGTCGTTCGCGACCCGCGCGATCCTGGGCGAGGAGTCCTGGACTCGGGATCCCCGGTCCGAGCCGACGATTCTGGCACTGACGGTCATGGCGAGTACGTCGCTCATGGGCGCAATGGTGGCCGGCTATCGGCACAGGATGACTGGCGCGGTCGCCTGCACCGGGATGTTCGAGGCGGTGACGTTGATGCAGTGGAGGCTGTGGGCGGACCGATTCACGCGCGAGACCAGTCAGACGACCGGACCGCCCCTGTAGCTGCTCGGATACATCTCCTGTCGGTGCCGCTACAGCGGTGCGGGTAGTTCTCCGCCACCACACACGCCGAGTAGTGCGATCTGCGAAGCCACCGAGAGCGGATCAGTCGTCACTCGCGTCTCTGACGACGAGCGGCGTGAGTGTCTCGTACATGCGGATCGCTACGGCCGCCGCCGACGCCGCACTGACGGCGGCGGCGGCCCACACGGCGGCGTGCATACCCATGGCGTCGGCGACGATCCCCCCGAACACCGCGCCGACCGCGTAACCCAGGTCGCGCCACACGCGGTAGACACCGACGGCTCGTCCCCGCCACACGGGGTGGGCAACGTCGCCGATCGCGGCCAACAGCGTCGGATAGACCATCGCGGTCCCGGCTCCCAGGATCATGGTGCCCACCGCCCACATGCCGAATCCGTTGCCGAGCGCGATGACGACCAGGGCGGCCGCCTGGGTGGCCATCCCCACCGAGATCAGGTGCTTGCGACCGACCCGGTCAGAGAGCGCGCCGGTGAACAGCTGCCCCACTCCCCAGACGGCCGGGTAGAGCGCGAACAGCAGTCCGATCTGCCCCACGGTCAGACCCGCGGTGGCGAACAACAGGGGGAACAGCCCCCAGGACAGGCCGAAGTTGAGGTTGTTGACGAGCCCCGCCTGGCTCGCCGAGGACAGGGCCGGCTCTCGGAAGCTGGTCTGGATCGCGATCTCCCGGTCTGTCATGTCGGCATGGAGATGGTCGTGCAGTCCGTCCGGGCGGGCGGTGTGCCGCCCCGCGTCCAGGAGTGCGCGGTCGCGCGTCTCGCGGACGAAGATCCCGGACAGCACCAGAGCCAGGGCCGTGTAGGCCACACCGACCAGGAACGGCGCCGGTCGCAGGCCGTACTGCCCCGCGAGGTAGCCGGCGAGCAGTGAGGTCACCGCGACCGCGCCGTAGCCTGCCGCCTCGTTGAGTCCCATCGCCAGACCGCGCTGCCGGGGCCCGACGAGGTCGATCTTCATCACCACGGTGGTGGACCAGGTCAGTCCCTGGTTGATGCCCAACAGGACATTCGCGGCCACCACCCAGCTCCAGTCAGGTGCCCAGATGAGCATGAGGGGCACCGGGATGGCGAAGAGCCACCCGACCAGCAGGACGGGTTTGCGGCCGTATCGGTCGGAGAACGTCCCGGCGAAGTAGTTCGCGATCGCCTTGGTGACACCGAAGGCCGCGACGTAGGTGAAGATGAAGGTGTAACCGGTCAGGCCGAAGAGTTCCGTGGCCAGCAGGGGAAGCACGGTCTGCTGCTGACCCACCATGCCGCCGACCAGCGCATTGATGGCGACGAGCAGAGTGAACTGGGCGGCGTTGGCTTTGAGACCGAGCTCGGGGGTTCGTTCGCTGCGCATGCTCTCCTCCTCGCGATCGACCGCGTTCGGGCCGTGTCGCCTCTATCGCGTTCCGCTCCCCTGGTGAGTGAGAACCGACGGCTCGGCTCGACCTCCGTCGACCGCAGCGGGCAGCGGTCGACGGCTACGACGCAGACGGCGGCGACAAACGCCAGCAGAGCGACCGTGCCGAGGATGATCGATGCGGCGGGGAAGGGTAGTTCCTGGGACAGGACGAAGGCGCCCATGAGCAGGACGAAGTAGCCGAAGCCCTTTCTCGGGGCCTTCTCCGGGACGATGCTCGGGGTGTCAGGGGTGTCAGGGGGGCGGGGTGCCCGAGGCCAGGGCGTCGCGCAGGTCGGCCGGCCCCCCGGGGTGCTGAGGTGGGTGCGTCGGGTCAGACGGTCGCGAGGTTGCGCTCGGACCAGGCGGCGTAGCTGCCCTCGAGTTCGACCACGCGGTAGCCGGCGCGGCGCAGGGCGCTGGCCGCCACGGAGTTGCGGACGCCGCTCTGGCAGTAGGTGACGATCGGACCGTCGGTGGGGAGCTGGTCGAGGTTCCACAGGACGCGGCCGCCGCTGAGCTGCTCGGAGCCCGGGATGTG
>NZ_JAALEE010000541.1:9560-10207 GCF_014145265.1 Dietzia sp. CW19
TGGAAGGCGCTTTTCTCCGGCGGGGCGCCGGTGTCGAGGTGAGATGAACGGTGGGGTGGGTCAGGAACGGGCGGGCAGCGAGCCCAGGACGGAACCGAGCCCGGGCTCGTCGGCCAAGCGGTTCCACGGCATCCTCGACAAGGACGCGGCCAGTCCACTCAGACGGTCGCGAGGTTCCGCTCGGACCAGGCGGCGTAACTGCCCTCGAGCTCGACGACCCGGTAGCCGGCGCGGCGCAGCGCGCTGGCCGCGACGGAGTTGCGGACCCCGCTCTGGCAGTAGGTCACGATGGGTCCGTCGGTGGGCAGCTGGTCGAGGTTCCAGAGCACGCGGCCGCCGCTGAGCTGCCGTGATCCCGGGATGTGGCCGTCGGAGTGCTCGGTCTTGTTGCGCACGTCCAGGACCATGGCCGAGTCGAACGAGGCGAGCTCGTCCGGCCCGATCATCTCGGGGGTCGTCGTGGGCAGGCCCTCGAAGCTGGTCGTGTATCCGGTGACCGTGTCGATACCGACCCGCATCAGGTGGTCGCGGTACTGGCCGGCGACCTCCTCGTCGGGGGCGAGGACGACCAGGGGGGTGTCCTCCTTCTCGGGGTCGTAGACCCAGGCGCCGAACGAGGCCGCCTTGTCGACGCCGGGGATGTTGAG
>NZ_JAALEE010000541.1:10263-11094 GCF_014145265.1 Dietzia sp. CW19
CCTCGAGGGCGTCGGCCAGCTCGGTGGAGCCGAACTCGCGCAGCGGGGCCAGCGGCCCGAGCACCGCCGGGCCCTGCTTGTTCTGCCGCTTCATCCGGCCGAAGTAGGCGTGCGCGTCCGGCTGACCGTCGAGCAGCTCATCGACGAAACCCTGCTCGTCGTCACGCTCGACGTACCCCGCCCACCAGGCGTAGCGCCGCTCGTAACCGACGCTGGTCGACGGCAGCGCGCCCAACGCCTTGCCGCAGGCGCTGCCCGAACCATGGCCCGGGAAGACCTGGACATGATCCGGCAGCGTGACGAACGACTCCTTGAGGCTGCGGAAGATCTGCGTGGCGCCGGCGAAACGGGTGTCCACCCCGCCCGCCGCCTCATCCAGCAGATCCGGCCGGCCCAGGTCACCGGAGAACACGAAGTCACCGGTCAACATGTACCCGGGAGCATCGGCGAACGCGCCGTCGGTGATGAGGAACGACAGATGCTCCGGCGTATGACCCGGCGTGTGCACGGCCTCGACCGTGATGTTGCCCAGCGTGAGCTGGTCACCGTGGTGCAGGCGCTCCGCGGCGAAACCGTACTGCCAGTCCTCGCCACCCTCACCGGAGACATAAACGGTCGCCCCGGGGTGGCCTCCGCCAGCTCACGGGTCCCGGACAGGTAGTCGGCGTGGATGTGGGTCTCGGTCACCGCGGTGATCGTCATCCCGTGCCGCGCGGCCAGATCCAGGTACTCGCGGACATCGCGACGGGCGTCGACCACCATCGCCTCGTTCTTGGCCTGGCAGCCGATGAAGTAACCGGTCTGCGCGAGGTCCTCGTCGTAGATGCGTTC
>NZ_JAALEE010000541.1:11104-21202 GCF_014145265.1 Dietzia sp. CW19
TGTCGATCGGGTTCCCTGCGAGGGGCGTGCCACGACTCTACATACCCCAGGGGGTATAGACAACATGCCCCCAGGGGCATCGTCCAGCGGGCTCGGAGGGGCCCGGGGCACGTGCAGGCAAGGCAGTGTCCGAGCATTCGACCGTCCGGCATCACTCGACCCCGCTGTCGGCGCCGGAGATCAGGCCTGTCCGGACGGTCGACGATCCGCCCGCCCACCCCCCGCCCCTGCCGACGAGGAGATTCGCCACGGCAGCCAACGGGACAGGGCGGGAGAGCCCGCAGCCAGAACACAGGGAAAACTAGTCAAAACACCCCCCGGGGTATATGGTGAGGGAACTTCGCACCTCTGGCAGGAGACCCCCATGCAACTCGACAGCGTCGAACTGACACCCACACTCACCCGGCTCAAGCGCGCTCAAGGGCAGCTGGGAGCCGTGGTCCGCATGATCGAGGAGGGCCGCGACTGCACGGACATCGTCACCCAGCTCTCGGCGGTGTCCAAGGCTCTGGACCGGGCCGGTTTCGCGATCATCGCCAGCGGCCTCGAACAATGCCTGACCAACCCCGGGGAGGACCTGGACAGACGGGACCTGGAGAAGCTGTTCCTCTCCCTGGCCTGACCCCCGCCGAACCTGACACCCTGGAATCCGGAAGTGGCAATACCGTCGACGAACCATCGAAGGGACCATTCATGACCTACACCCGCACCATCACTGTCCCGATGCCCTACGAGCAGGCCCTGGAGCGTACCCGCGCCGCCCTGGCCGACCAGGGCTTCGGCATCCTGACCGAGATCGACGTCAATGCGACCTTCAACACCAAACTGGGCGAAGAGGCAGCCGAGGCCGTGGGCGACTACGTGATCCTGGGAGCCTGCAACCCCGGCCTGGCCAGCAAGGCTCTCGCCGCCGAGCCGCAGCTCGGCGTCCTGCTGCCGTGCAACGTGGTGGTACGCCGCGGCAGAGACGAGGGGCAGACCACCGTGGAGGCCATCGACCCGCAGACCATGGTCCAGCTCAGCGGCAGCCCACAGGTGCGTGAAGTCGCCGATGACGCCGACGCCCGGTTGCGTGCCGCCCTGTCGGCGATCAGCGAAGCCGACCCCGCACAGAGCTGAGGCCAGCCCCGCCCGCCACAACCCCGACATGGACGTCTCATCAATGATGAGGCGTCCATGCCCCGCTCCCGGGGAGCTCGGTGGAGCTGTCCCGATTCACCGCTGCCTGCGCTGCAACAGAGGCGTCACCCGACTGCTCACCGAAGTAGGCGACGTCAGCGAACCGCCAACGCCCACCTCGATCCGGATCAGGCGGCGTCGAGGTACAGGTAATCCTCCCAGTACGGGCCGATCTCGCGGAGCTGGGAGACGAGCCGCCACGTCCGACCCCTCGGCGCCACCAACGGCACCCGCAGTTCCCACCCCAGTTCGGAGAGGAGCTTGTCGGCCTTACGGTGATTGCACGGCGCGCAGGAGGCCACACAGTTCTCCCACACGTGTTCTCCCCCGCGGCTGCGCGGGATCACGTGGTCGACGGTGGTCGCACGGGCATTGCAGTACCCGCACCGGTGAGAGTCGCGGTGCATGAGGGCGGCCCGCGTCATGGGCACCTGCGCCCGGTACGGGATCCGGACGTACTCGCGGAGCATGATCACCGAGGGCACGCGAACGGCCGTGTCGACCGACCGGACCAGGATCTCGTCCGGGTGATCGTGGACCACCACCGCTTTGCCACCGAGCAACATCACCACGGCGCGGCGGGCGGGGAGGGCGGTGAGGGCCTCGTAGCCGGCGTTGAGCAGGAGAACCCGGGGCGCGGAGGCCAGCGGGACGTGCGGGTCCGGGACACGCTCGAGTCGAACAGGGGGTCGTGACCCCGGTTGTCGGTACTCCGAGTTCTCGCGCACGGCTGTGCCCATGGTCGGTCTCCGCTCGTCTGCTCCGAGCCCAGTGCAGCACTGTCAACCGGGCACGTAGTGAACCTCGCCTGCAACGATGATGCACCCTCGATGAACACTTCGCGCGCGATCACCGCCTACCGGTTGTCCGCGGTGTCCTCGCGGCCGTCACCGACGGGTGGTGGATCGGACCCCCGGGCGGATCCCACGGGCATGATGGGGAGCATGAGCAGCACTACCTTCTATGACGAGATCGGCGGCGCGGAGACGTTCCGGAAGCTGGTCCACGAGTTCTACCTGCGGGTCGCCGACGACCCGGTGCTGCGCCCGCTGTACCCGGAGGAGGACCTGGGTCCGGCCGAGGACCGCATGCGGATGTTCCTCGAGCAGTACTGGGGCGGCCCCACCACCTACTCGGAGCAACGGGGTCACCCCCGGCTGCGGATGCGCCACAACCCCTTCCGCGTGGACCGCGCCGCTCACGACGCCTGGCTCACGCACATGCTCGCCGCCGTGGACACGATCGACCGCGAGACCATGGACGACGAGCACCGGGCGGCGATGGTCGAGTACCTCACCCGGGCCGCCGCCATGATGGTCAACACCCCGGAGGACATGTGACCTCCCCGGCCCACGCCACCCGGCCGTGGGAGGAAATGGTCCTCTACCAGATCTACCCGCGCTCCTTCGCCGACTCCGACGGCGACGGAGCCGGTGATCTGCAGGGCGTCATCGACCGCGTCGGCTACCTGGAACTGCTCGGCGTGGACGGGGTGTGGCTGTCCCCCATCATGCGCTCCCCCGGCGCGGACCACGGCTACGACGTCTCGGATCCCCGCGACGTGGATCCGTTGTTCGGCGACGGCGAGACGCTGCGCCGGCTGGTGGAGGCGCTGCACGCCGCGCGGATGGTCCTGATCATGGACCTGGTGCCCAACCACACGAGCGTCGAGCACCCCTGGTTCGCCGCCGCCGTCGAGGCCGGACCCGGCAGCCCCGAGCGCGAGCGCTACTTCTTCCGCGACGGGCTCGGTGAGGACGGCTCCCGGCCGCCCAACAACTGGCCCTCGGTGTTCGGCGGACCGGCCTGGACCCGCGTCACCGAGCCGGACGGGACGCCCGGGCAGTGGTACCTGCACCTCTTCGCCCCGGAGCAGCCGGACCTGGACTGGTCGCACCCCGACGTGGGCGACGACCTGGAGGAGACCCTGCGCTTCTGGCTCGACCTCGGGGTCGACGGGTTCCGGATCGACGTGGCGCACGGTCTGGCCAAGCCGGCCGACCTGGCCGACCTGCCGGACGACGTGGAGATCGCACAACTCGTCGTCGACGAGCGCGACGCCCGGTGGGACCGGCCCGGCGTCCACGACGTCCACCGGCGGATCCGCGCCGTCGTCGACGAGTACGCGGGCGCGGCGACCTTCGGCGAGGTGTGGGTGGGCCCGGCCGACCGGTTCGCCCGATACCTCCGCCCCGACGAGCTGCACTTCGCGTTCCACTTCCCACTGACCGGTGCCCCCTTCGAGGCCGGCGCGGTGCGCGAGGCGATCGACGCCACGCTCGAGGCCTCCCGCATCGCCGACTCGGCCCCCACCTGGGCGTTGTCCAACCACGACGTGGTCAGAGAGGTGACCCGGTACGGAAACGGCGCTCTGGGCACCGCCCGGGCCAGGGCGATGCTGCTGGTGGAGCTTGCCCTGCCCGGGATCACGTTCCTCTACGCGGGGTCCGAGCTGGGTCTGCCGAGCGACTTCTCGATCCCCCACGACCGGCTGACCGACCCCACCTGGGAACGCAGCGGGCACGCCGAGATGGGTCGCGACCACTGCCGCGTCCCCATCCCGTGGGAGGGCTCCACGCCGCCCTACGGCTTCTCGACCACCGATCACACCTGGCTGCCGATGCCGGGCGACTGGGGCCGCCTGACTGTCGAGGCCCAGATCGAGGACCCGGATTCCACGCTGTCGTTGTACCGGGCGGCCATCGAGACCCGGCGGTCGCTTCCGGGCCCGCGATCGGCGTCGGTCGAGTGGTACGGGGCGCCCTCCGGATGCCTGGCGTTCCGCCGCGACGATGGCGTGGTGTGCGCGCTCAACGCCTCCGCCCGATCTGTGCCACTGCCCCTCGGCGAGGTCCTGCTCTCCTCCGGGCCCCTCTCCTCAGGCCTACTCGACTCGGAACCCCCCACCGGGGAATCCCCCACCGGCGGGATCCTCCCGCCGGACACCGCAGTATGGTTACGACCACACTAAGAACGGGGATTAACCATGAGGTTGGCGGAGAAGACGGCGATCGTCACCGGCGGCGCGGGAGGAATCGGCAGGGGCATCGTCCGGGCGTTCGTCAAGGAGGGAGCCCGGGTACTCGTCGTCGACATCAACGACGCCGCCGGCGGCGCCCTGGCCGACGAAGTGGGTGAGAGCGTCCGCTACCTCGCGGCGGACATCTCGGTCGAGGACAACGCCCGCGTCATCGTCGAGACGGCCGTCGAGCACTTCGGGCGCCTCGACGTCCTGGTCAACAACGCCCACGCGTCTCGCCAGGCGCCGCTGGTGGAGACCACCCGGGAGATGCTGGACCTGTCGTTCGACACGGGGTTCTACCCCACCTTCTGGCTGATGAAGGCCGCGCATCCGCACCTGGCCACCGCGGGTGGCTCGGTGATCAACTTCGCCTCCGGCGCCGGCATCGAGGGCAGCCCCACCCAGGCCTCGTACGCGGCGGCCAAGGAGGCCATCCGCGCCGTCTCCCGGGTGGCGGCCAACGAATGGGCCCGGGACGGGATCAACGTCAACGTGATCTCGCCGCTGGCCCTGACCGAGGGGGTCGAGGCGTACATCGAGGCCAACCCCGGTATCGAGAAACACCTGCTGGCCGGGACCCCGATGCGCAGGTTCGGCGACCCCGAGGCGGACATCGGCCGCGTCGCGGTGTTCCTCGCCAGCGAGGACGCCCGCTACGTGACGGGGCAGACGCTCATGGCGGACGGCGGCAGCGTCAAGCTCCGGTAGCGTCGGGCCCGCGTCGGCGTCGGGCTCCCATCAGCGTCGGGGCTCCCATCAGCCTCGGGGATCCCGTCAGCGTGCCGCTCGGCGTCGGTCGGCGTCACGCCCCGCTGCCGCGCAACCGCGGCAGGATCACGTCGCGGACCGTCTCCGGGTTGCGTTCCACCACCACCCAGCGGCGGCCCAGGTCGCGGGCCGCCACGGCAGTGGTTCCGGAGCCGGCGAACAGGTCCACCACCAGGTCGTCCGCCTCGGTCGCCAGTTCCACGATCCGCCGCATCAGCGCCTCCGGCTTGGGCGTGCGGAAGCCGTCGACCCCCGCGCTGCGCAGCTCCGCGCGGGCGGTGTCGGTGGACCCGATCTCCTGGGCCAGCCAGATGGACTTGAGCTTCTTGATCCGGCCCACCTCGTGCCGGTCGCGTTGGTAGACGTCGACCCGCGGCCCGGCCCGACCCCGCACCGTCCGACAGACCAGTTCGTCGCTCCGCTCCTGCGCGCGATCGCGCGACCAGCGCCACACTGCCGGACTGAGGTCGCCGAACACCGGGAGGATCTCGGTGAGCCCGGGCGCGGGGTCCACGGAGACCTCACCGGTGTCCGGGTCGCCGTAGAGCGGGTAGGTCATGGTGGGCGTGGTGCGCGGGTTGAACCGCTTGTTGGTGTTGCGCAGCGGCAGCAGACGGTAGTTGACCCCGTCCTCGGCGGTGTGCGGGAAGTCGGAGGGGTCGACGGCGGAGGCGACCCCGCCGGCCAGCCGGACTCGCTCGGGATCCCGCGCGTACACCATCAGTCGGTCGTGGGATCCGGCGAAGAACCGGTCGAGCTGACGCCCCTTGGGGTTGCTCTCCACGGTGAGGTCGGCGATGAAGGCATCCGAGCCGAACACCTCGTCGAGCACGCAGCGGACGCGGTGGGCCTCCGCGTCGTCCAGGTGCACCCAGACGGTGCCGGTCTCGGCGAGGAGCCCGCGCGCCACCACCAGTCGGTGCTCGATGTATCCCAGCCACCGGTGTCGCGGCATGTTGTCGTGGTATCCGTCGAAGCGGCCACCACGGTTGTACGGCGGGTCGAGGTACACCAGCTGGGCCGCGCCCGTGGTCCCGAGGCCGAGCTCGCCCAGAACGTCACCGACCTCGGCGATCCGCGCCCCGTCGCCGCCCAGGACGGCGCCGGTCACCCGCCCGCCGGCATCCCGGACCAGAGTCGCGACCTCCGGCGCCGGCCCGTGCTCTCCCGGGACCTCGGGCTCGCCCCTCCCGGGCCAGGAGACCGAGAATCCCGGTGGCGTCATCGCGGCTCGAGAGTGAGCGAATCGGTCCGGCGGAACGCCGTGCCGTAGCGGGCGTCCACCCGGAGCCACGCCCCGCGCTCACTCACCCGGACCGGTTCACCCTCCGGTGCGCGCCCTGCCCGCTCGGGCACGAACCCACACATCACTATGGAGAACACGGTCCGCATGTCCACTCCCACGGGACTGTCGGTGTCCGCGCGCACGGTGAGCACCTCCTGGTCCAGCAGCGAGGGCGGCAGGCCGGCCGGCCCGGCGTTCTCGCGGGCTGCGCCGCGACCGGACTCGGTCAGATCCAGCAGGACCTGGGCCGGGATCGCCTCGAGCATCTGGAAACCGTCGGTCGGCGGGAGCAACCCCTGCCAGGAGGAGGTGAGGGGCATCCCGGGGTCGACGAGACCGGCGGTGTCGCCGCGTGGCAGCAGGTCGAGTTCGGTGAGCAGGTGGTCGGCTCCGCACACCACGTCGCCACCCGGGCAGTGTCCACCCACTGCGCGGACCACCAGGGCGCCGAAGGGCGTCCGGGACCACACTCGCATCCGTCCGTCGTCACCGCTGGTCAGACGGACCACCGCCGCCTCGTCGAGCCTGAGGAGCCGGCGCAGGAGGGTCCGCAGGTCATCCCGGTCGGCGGGGTCGGGCACGGCGATCATGTCGTCCCCCGTCCCGCCGACTCCCTCCGCCCCGCCGGCGCCCGGCAGGGTCACGCCGGAGCCCCGTGGCGGAACTCCATCAGGTGCTCCCGCTCGGCCGGCGTGAACCGACGCGGCCGCTGGGTGGCGAGGTCGAACGCGGCGATGGTGGCCGTGCAGTCGACCGCCGCGGGCGCCGAGTCTCCGGTGGCGCGCCCACGGACCTCGTGACGGGCCACGAACATGGCGGCGCCGACCTTCTCGCACCACATGCGCACCCGGATCGGGCCGTCGGCGCGCGTGATCTGGCCGCGGTACTTCACGGCGAGCTCGGTCATCACCGCGCCGGCGGTGAGGGTGGCGGTGGGGATGCCCTCCTCGAAGAGCCACGGGATGCGGGCCTCCTCGAGGAGCGTGATCATCCGCGCGTGGTTGACGTGGTGGTAGAGGTCCTGATCCGACCATCGGACGGGCAGCGCCGCGGTGAACACGCGCCGTCCCGGCTCACCGGAGGCACCGAGCGGTCCCCCGGCCTCGTAGACGAGCTGCTCGGTCACTCCGCGGGCCCCTCGTCGGTGATCGCGGCGCGCTGGTGCGCGGCCTCCAGGACATGACGCACCCCGGTGGGGATCTCCACGGCCGTAGAGGTGGAGGCGTCGTAGGCGACCATCACCACGCGCAACGCGCAACAGACCTCGCCCGCGGCGTCGAAGATCGTCTGCCTGATCTGGTACGAGGTGGTCCCGACGTGTTCCACCTCGATCTCCACGTCCACGGACGTCGAGTCCCGCAGCACCGGACGGAGGTGGTCGATCTCGACCCGGCGCACGACCTGCGGCAGGTTGCCGAGCCCGAACGGGCCGAAGCGGCTGCGGACGAACAGGATCCGCGCCTCCTGCGCGTACTCGATGTACTTGACGTTGTTGACGTGCCCGAACTGGTCGAAGTCCGCCCACCGCACCTGCAGGGTGCAGCGGAACGTCCCCCGGTCCGGGGTCTGCTCACCGGGACTCATCTCGCCTCCTCGCGCTCACCGAGCAGCGCCGCGCGCTCCTCGGGATTGATCTCGAGTGTCGTGGTCTCGTCCGGTGCCGTCACCACCAACACGGTGTCGACGACCGCGCACGGTTCCGGGCCCGTGGAATCCGACCCGATCGAGGTCCTCATCGTGAACGAGGTCCGGCCGACCCGGAGGACCTCGACGTCCACCCACACGCTCGTGGCGCCGTACCCGATGACCCGGCGGAAGTCGATCTCCATCCACCGCGCCAGCGAGATCGGCACCCGTGACCCGGGGACGCCGAACTTGTCCCGGAACCACATCAGTCTGGCGTCCTGGGAGAACTCCTGGAACCGCACGTTGTTGACGTGCTTGCCCACGAAGTCCGCGATGCGCAGGGGGATGTGGACCCGGTGGACGGCTCCGGGGGTCTGCGTGTCGGGCGCGGCGTGCGATCCCATGCGCGTCAGTCCCGCGTCAGCTTGCGGTGGGTGACCCGGTGCGGGCGGGCGGCGTCGGGGCCCAGTCGCTCGACCTTGTTCTGCTCGTAGCCCTCGAAGTTGCCCTCGAACCAGTACCACTGCCCCTCGGCGACGTTGCCCTCCCACGCGAGGATGTGGGTACAGGTGCGGTCGAGGAACCACCGGTCGTGCGAGATCACGACGGCGCAGCCCGGGAAGTCCTCGAGGGCGTTCTCGAGGCTGCCGAGGGTCTCGGTGTCCAGGTCGTTCGTCGGCTCGTCCAGCAGGATCAGGTTGCCGCCGACCTTGAGGGTCAGCGCGAGATTCAGGCGGTTGCGCTCACCGCCGGACAGCACGCCGGCCTTCTTCTGCTGATCGGGGCCCTTGAAGCCGAAGGCGCTCACGTACGCGCGCGACGGCATCTCGTTCTGGCCGACCTCGATGAAGTCGTTGCCCTCGGAGACGACCTCCCACACCGACTTCTCGGGATCGATGTTCGCGCGGGACTGGTCCACATAGCTCAGCTTGACCGTGTCGCCGACCCGCACGGACCCCGCGTCCGGCTCCTCGAGCCCGACGATCGTCTTGAACAGGGTGGTCTTACCCACACCGTTGGGGCCGATCACGCCGACGATGCCGTTGCGCGGCAGGGTGAACGACAGGTCCTTGATCAGGACACGGTCGTCGAAGCCCTTCTGCAGCTTGTCCGCCTCGACCACCACGTTGCCCAGGCGCGGCGGGGTGGGGATCTGGATCTCCTCGAAGTCCAACTTGCGGTGCTTCTCGGCCTCCGCCGCCATCTCCTCGTACTTGGCCAGTCGCGCCTTGGACTTGGACTGGCGGGCCTTGGCGCCGGAGCGGACCCACTCGAGCTCGGCCTTGAGGCGCTTCTGCAGCTTCTGGTCCTTCTTGCCCTGGACCTCGAGGCGCTCGGCCTTCTTCTCCAGGTAGGTGGAGTAGTTGCCCTCGTAGGGGTGCAGCTTGCCGCGGTCGACCTCACAGATCCACTGCGCCACGTGATCGAGGAAGTAACGGTCGTGTGTGACGGCCAGGACGGCGCCCGGGTAGGCGGCCAGGTGCTGCTCCAGCCACAGCACCGACTCGGCGTCGAGGTGGTTGGTGGGCTCGTCGAGCAGGAGCAGGTCGGGCTTGCTCAGCAGCAGCTTGCACAGCGCGACGCGGCGCATCTCGCCACCGGACAGGTGGGTGACGGGCGAGTCGCCCGGCGGGCAACGCAGTGCGTCCATGGCCTGCTCGATCTGGGAGTCCACGTCCCAGGCGTCCACCGCGTCGAGCTGCTCCTGGAGCCGACCCATCTCCTCCATGAGCTCGTCGGTGTAGTCGGTGGCCATCTCCTCGGCCACCGCGTTGTACCGGCGGATCTGCACCATGGTCTCGCCGAGGCCGTCCTCGACGTTCTCCTTGACCGTCTTGGTCTCGTCGAGCACGGGCTCCTGCATGAGGATGCCGACGCTGGCCTCGGGGTCGAGGAACGCCTCACCGTTGGAGGGCTGGTCGAGGCCGGCCATGATCTTGAGGATCGAGGACTTGCCCGCGCCGTTGGGCCCCACCACGCCGATCTTCGCACCGGGATAGAAGGACATCGTCACGTCGTCGAGGATCACCTTGTCCCCGTGCGCCTTGCGAACCTTCTTCATAGTGTAAATAAACTCGGCCACTTCTGCCCTCTCACCTGCGCAAATAGTTCACATCGCCGCGGCTGGACCGCGGGCACGACCCCCATGTTACGTGCCCACCCGCAGCCTCGGTGAGCACGGCGGAGGGCTACCCGCGGCCCTGCCGGTTCAGACCCG
>NZ_JAALEE010000541.1:21304-22630 GCF_014145265.1 Dietzia sp. CW19
GTCCCGGGAGCCGATCTCCATGACGTCCTCCACGCCGTCCGCGCCCCGCGACTGCCCCGCCCCCTCCCCGTCGGGCGCGCTGCCGGGTCCCTCCGGCTGGGCCCTGCGCATGGTCACGTCCATCCGCGACAGGTCCGGACCCAGGGCGGTGACCCGCATCTCCAGGTCGCGCTGGATCCTGCCGTCCTTCTCGTACTCGTTGGTGAGAAGTCGACCCTGGACGATCACGCCGTCGCCCTTCACCAGCTTCCCCGACGCCCGCTGCGCCAACCTGCCCCAGCAGTTGGCCGAGAAGTACAGGGTGCCACCGGTCTTCCACTCCCCGCTGTCGCGGTCCTGGTAGCGGGTGTTGCTGGCCACCCGGAAGGAGAACACCGAGTCCTCTCCGACCCGACGGGTGGTGGGGTCGGTGATCACGGTGCCGCGGACGGTGGTGTGGGTCTCGTTCATGGTCTCGCTCCTGTCACACTCGGACCGACCGTGCGTCGGCCTCGTGCTCCAGAGCGTGCCCCACCTCGTCGTCGTCGTATCCCGGTCGCACCGCTCGCGGTGCCCGCCCTGTGGAGGGGCGGGAGGGGTGTGGAACGGGGGTCCCGACGACGACGAGGTGGGCGCCTCTCAGGCCCGGCGGTCGGCGCGGGACATCTCACCGAGCATCTCGTTATAGGCCTTGAGCTCGGCGTCGTCGTCACGATCGGCCTGCCGCTCGCCGCGCCGCGCGTCCCGCATGTCGCTCTGGTACCACTGCCAGGCCAGAGCCAACATGACGATGATCAGCGGGATCTCCCCCGCCGCCCACGCGACGCCGCCTCCGACCTGCTGGCTCTGCAGGAGGTCCGGGATCCAGGGGAGCCCGATCCCGCCGTACCAGTTCTCGGCGAGCACGGTCTTGTAGTTCATCAGCATGATGCCGAAGAAGGCGTGGAACGGCAGCGAGCTGAGCAGCACCATGAGCTTGTAGAGCGGCGAGAAGTGCCGCGGCGCCGCGTCGACCCCGATGATCACCCAATAGAACAGGTAGCCGCTGATGAGGAAGTGGACGTTCATGAACATGTGGCCCAGGTGCTCGGAGGCCAGAGCCTCGTAGAACCCGCCGAAGTAGATGATGTAGAAACCCGCCACGAACTGCACCGACGCGACGATCGGATGGGTGAGGAAGCGGGAGAGCGGGTTGTTGATGAACTCGACGATCCACTCACGCGGCCCGGGCGGGTTCCCGCGCCCCGCCGCCGGGAGCGCCCGCAGCGCCAGGGTCAGCGGCCCGCCGAGCGCGAGGAGCACCGGCACGAGCATCGAGATGAGCATGTGCCCCACCATGTGGCTGGA
>NZ_JAALEE010000541.1:22701-29238 GCF_014145265.1 Dietzia sp. CW19
CCCCATGCCGGAGCTGGTGGTGAGGAACAGCAGGACACAGCCGAGCACCCAGGCCACGGTCCGGCCCACCGGCCACGAGTCGCCGCGACGGCGCAGGGTGATCAGACCCCACACGTACAGGCTCAGCAGGACGACCGCGGCCAGGCCCAGCACCAGGTCGAAGCGCCACAGCCCGAGCACGGTGCCGAAGGAGAACGGACCGGGGAGCTCGAAGCCCAGCAGCGCCTCCTGGCGGGTGGGGACGTAGAGCGGCGCCGGCGGCGGGGTGCGGCCGAGCGAGACCGACAGCCCGATCGTGCCCGCCATCACCACGGCCTCGACCAGCCCGATCCGCAGCAGGGTCCCGCGGTCGACGGGGGCGTTGGCCGATCTGGACTCGATCTTCGCGATGATCCGGCGGCGCATCGCCAGCCCGAACATCGCGAGCAGGACCAGCAGCAGCGCCTTGGCCAGCACGAGCAGCCCGTAGGTCGACGAGAAGAGGTCGCCGGGGTGCAGCCGCACGAGCGCGTTGATGATTCCGGAGAACCCGAGCGCGACGATCGCGATGGTGGCCACCACCGAGTAGCGGCGCAGTGCCAGTGCCACGCGGGAGCCGCCCCGCATGGTGTGGGCGAGCACCGCGACCAGCCCACCCACGTAGAACGCCGCGGCGAACAGGTGGATGATCAACGAGTTGGTGGCGATGTCGTGCGCCGTGCTCCCTGAGGCGTGTCCCGTGGCCGCCACCGGCAGCAGCGAGAGCACCGAGACGCCCAGCCAGATCACCGACCAGCGCCAACTCAGGGTGAGCCGTTGACCGATCCCGGCCACCAGGGCGATCACCGCCGCCCACCGCCAGGACGAGGCCACGTCGATCTGGTTGATCGCCACGATCCACTGGTCCGGCGGCAGCGACTCCCAGAGGGTGCGGCCGGAGACGTCCGACAGGGTCAGCGGGATGAGCAGTGCCGCGGCCACCGCCCAGGCGATGTTGGCCCACGAGGAGATCCGCTGCGAGCGGTAGCCGTCCACGTCGAGGGTCTTGTCCTTCTGGGGCGGGGTGAAGAACGCCGCGAACAGGGCCGTCCCCACCGCCACCGCCGCGAGCAGCTCTCCCATCGCCCGGACCGCCGGGAGCCCGGCCGTGGTGAGAACGCCCGGGTCCGGGACTCCCACCAGCGCGAGCGCCACCTCGGTGGACATGCCCGAGAGCGGGATCACCACCGCCGCGGCCACCACCGCGAGCAGGATCACCACGGGCACCACGCTGCGGGTCCTGAGCGGTCCGGCGGTGGTGGGTGTCGACTTGGACGACGTCATGGCCACCATCGTATTAACCCGATCGCCCCCGGGCCGATTCGCGGCTGCTGCGCACACCCCCGGATCGGCTACCATTCTTCCGGCGACGCCGGACGCGAGCGTCGCAGGCCTCCGTAGCTCAGTGGATAGAGCATCCGGTTTCTACCCGGCTGGTCAGGGGTTCGAATCCTCTCGGGGGCGCTTAGGTTCGCGCTGTTCAGAATGGGTTTCTAGTCCGCGTTCCGCAGCCTGTGGGGAATCCGTGGGGAGTCGGTCACCATTCCCGACGTGGGCGGGCCGTGGGGATTCGCCCTACTTCGATGCTTCTTTCCAAGCCCCCACCAGCGCGGCCTCGAACTCCTCGCTGCGCTCACGGTCGCGCTGCTTGGTCGGGTGGTGGTCAATCGCGGATCCCGTCGGCGGGACCAGCGGGAACCGGAACACGCTCGTGTCACCGGTCAAGAGATCGACGGTGGCGTGGAAATGAAACTCTCCGCCGAGCGTCTGGTCACCCGGAAGCGGGCGGTTATGCCAATGCTCGAAATGCTGGTCCGTGATCTTCGAGTCCAAAGTGTCGACCGTCTTGAGTGGCACAAGGCGCGTCCGTGTGTCCGCCGGCTGATCCGCGAGGTTCGCATCGGTGGACCGCGACCAGTCCTCGATGGCAGAGGACGACTCGACGATCCCTAGAACGCCTTCATGGAGCCAAGCGAAGCGCCACGTGGTTCCCTCCTCGCCGGAGAGTCGCTCGACGACCGACACATCGAAGTGCTGTCCCGGATCCAAGTGCAGCGCAGCCAGCACTACATGAAACGGGGCGTACCCGTGGTAGCAGCCAAACGTCCGGGACCACTCCAGGTCCTTACTCATCTCGATTCTCATGCCCACCACGATCCTCCCCACCGCAGAGGCGCGTACCGGTTTCGTGGGATCGACGACCACCACCCCACGGGGTCCACCCACTCCCCCACCGTCGACCGTCAGCCGAGACGATGTGTCGATTCCGCCGCGCTCCGAGCAGCGGAGACCCCGCCGGCCGAGGTGAAACGGCTGTGCGGGGCTCCCTGACCAGCGACTACCGGGCGTACACCGACCATCCCCGCCGCCCGTACAGGCCGCGTGAGGGGCGGCTACGGGGTCGAAACCGACCCCTGAGACCCCCTGGTTGACGTGTCCCGGAAAACTTCCTGGAGCCGTACGGAGCAAAGAAAACAGAGCGGGTCGGCTGAACGGGCACCCCGGGGGAGGACGTGGCCCCCCAGGGGTCACAGCACCGGCCAGCGTCCACGTGGGCGGCCTCCCGTCCGCGCCGTGGGTCCGAGGTAGGGCGCGAGGTCGTCAGGCCGTCACAGCGGCGGTGAGGCGGCGTCAGTAGCCGGGGAGGTCTCGCAACGCCCGGGACGAGGACATGTCGATGTCGGTGGACCGTGGAGCGCGCGGGGCGCGTCCACCCTCGGCCGCGGTCTTCTTGGTGTGGCACCGTCGGCAGATCGCGCCGAGGTTGCCCGGGTCGTCGGAGCCACCCTCGGCCACACACACGATGTGATCGACGTGGTCGACACCGTCCTGCCCGCAGAGGTAGCACCGGTAGTCATCGCGCTCGAGGATCTCGGCGCGCAACCTGCGCCACGGTGCGCCGGCCGTGGCCTTACCTCGGCGCGATCCCTGCCAGTTCTTCTTGGGCGTGCAGGTCTCGCAGTACTTGGCCGGGGGATGCACGAGGTTGGTCTCGCAGCCGGGACAACGGCGGGGTGCTCGGGGCATGGGGTCCTCCTGGTCGGGGTGGTGGTGCCCGGCGGCGAGGTGGCCGTGGGGCAGGGTCGATGTGGGTGCGGGTAAGGCACCGCGGCGGGCCGGTTGTGGGTAGTCCACAAGGTCACGCCCCGGCGGCGGGGGTGATGAGGTGCGGTCGAGGTGATGGTGTCAGCCCCTCTGTCAGCACACACGCGGGCGATCCCGCGATGTGGGCGGGGGGATTGCGCACCGTGGGTGTTGGTGACCTCGTACAACACCCGGCCTCGGTGGTCACGGTCGCGGGGTGGACGCCGATCCCCTGCCCACCTGGTGCGCGGCGCGGGCGCGGGGCCGACGAGGTCGAGGGGATAGACCACCGCCCCCGGCCTCACGAGGAGACCGGGGGCGGCGTGTGCGGGCCAGAAGTTACCCGCCCCGCGGTGTCCGGTTATGCGGGCCGGACTGCGGTAGTCCCGGCCAGTGTAGCTCCGCGCGAGGTACGCGGCCGGGGGTTCATGGGGTCAGCCGGTGTACAGCTCGGCCGCGCCGGCGGCGACGAGGACCTCGGCGACCGAGGTCGGGATCGCGGCCAGCACGGTCCCCGGCACCGCGACGTGTCCGGCGTAGAACACACGCGCCGTGGTCGTGACCTCGGCCGTGCCCTCGGGGGCGGTCATCACGCGCCGACCGTGAGCTTGACTAGCGCGGCCGGGTGGTTGAACGCGAACGTCGCGCGCATCTTGGCCCGCACGCCGACGCGGTCGGACGAGAAGTAGGCGCTCGAGTCGGCGACCACCTCGGCGTCCTCGCGGACACCGAACAGCACGCGGTCACGCGGCACGCCCCACGCGGTGCCGGCGGGCAGGTCGGGGCTCAGGTGGACGGGCCGACCCTCGATGAGGATGCCGCCGCCCGCGTCCGGGGTGATGAGTCGCTGGTTCGACCCGGTCGCGGTCTTGAGCTTGCGCAGCGCGACGTAGTCGGCCGCGCTGACGATCCACGAGTCGATGTTGGCACCGACACCCGAGGCGGCGGCGACGGCGTCGACGAACGGATCTTCGTTGGCCCACGCGGTGCCGACCGGGATGACGGTGGCACCGGTGACGCTGCCGAGGCCGGCGGGGGCCGGGGCGGCGAGGTTGAGAACGAACGCCTTGTTGACCTTGCGGATGATGTCGCGCTTGAGCCCCTCGCCGATCTGCTCGACGGCGGAGGGTGAGGAGTCGTTGGCGAGCTCCGAGGTCACAATCGTCAGGCCGGCGACCTTGCGGGCCGGGGCCTCGACCTCATCGAACACCGCGTCACTCGCGGTGATCTCGGCCCCCTCCTCGACCCAGTCCGCGTTGGGGTCGTCCTGAACGGACGGGGCGCGGAGCTTGTTCGAGGTCATCGGTACGGGCGTGGCGACGAGGCCGGGCAGTGACTCGGCGAGGACCGGCTGGACGAGAAGGGCGGCGACGTCCTCGGGGCTGAGGATCGCCGCGCCGTTGGTGGTGTTCATGGGCATGGTGGTGCCTCCCAGGGCAGAGTTCGTGGAGTGCCCGGGCGGCAACGTCACGCGGCCAGGCGGGGTGTCTGCATCCCGCAGACGGAAGAAGCGCCGCCCCCGGTATCCCACCGGTCGGGCGACGCCTCTGACCTTACATCGTCACGTGACGCTACGTGTAGCGCATTCCATTCTCCCGCCCCGCAGCGCCGAACGCATCCGCCCAGCTCGGCGCACCGCTACCGCCGTACACCTGCCCCTCGGCCCGGCCGGAGGTGCGGCTGTGACCCCAGTCGGGGAAGCCCCGCGGCGGGGTGGCACCACGCATGAGGCCGGGGCGCTGGTCGACCAACGCCGCCGCCATAGCGGCGACCTCGTCGGCGTTGATGTCCCCGTTCTCGTCCCGCAGGTCGTCGAGGCTCACCCCGCCGAGGTCGAGCAGGTCCGATCCCTGGGCGAGGATCTCCCCGGCCAGGCGGGTCACCTCGGCGCGGTCGCGGGCGTCGAGGCGGGCGGCGAGGGCGTCCCGCTCGGTCTCGAGCTCAGCGGCACGCTCGCGGGCCTGACGGTCGCGGCGGTCCTGCCGGGTCTCGCGGCCGTTCTGGTCCTGGTCGTTGTCACCGCCGTCGGGCGGGGTCTGGTCCTGGTCGGACTCGGGGGTCTGGTCGTTGTTCAGCGGTGCGGTCATGGCGTGGGCTCACTCTCACTCGGGGTGGTGGGTTCGGTGGTGGGGATCGGTGGGTACAAGGTCGGCCACTCGCGGCGTCTGACGCCGACCGAGAGCCACCGGACCGAGGTCATCGTCTCGGGTCCGGGCGGGTTGCCCTCGGCGTCGGTCCATCCGAGGGCCTCGAGTAGCCGTCGTTCGGTCAGCGTGGCCGGTCGTTGGAACCGGACACCGAGGGCGTGGACCCGGTCGTGATCGGCCGCCGCGGTGCTGTCCTCGGCCACCTGGAGCGGTTCGGGCAGGGGCTCACGGAAGCACAGCACGCCGCGGGGGTCGCCGGGGCCGTGCGTCGGCGGGAGGGTGCTGGGGTCGATGGTCATGCGCCGTCACCGCCCTCGGTGCGTGCGGCGACCAGCTCGGTCACCGCGGAGTCGCGCCAGATCCCGAGGACGTGGTGGGCGTGGGCCTCGTCGTCGGTCACGCGGCGGACCACGTCGGCCGTCTGCCCGGCCAGCGCGAGGATGAGCGCCCGGGCCTCGTCGAGGCTCAGCCCGTCGAGCATCACGAGCGCGGTGTCGATGTCGTCGTCGAGGACGCACCGGGTGATCTCGACGGCGGACACCTTGGCCTCGGCGCGGGTCACAGGGTCGGTGAGGTTGGTCATGACCGGACCCCCTGGGCGGCGGCGACACGGTCCTGGGCCACGTCGAGCGCAGCCTGGGGCCAGTCGGTCGAAGTCTGGCGGGCCAGCACCTCGCACGCGGCGGC
Source organism: Dietzia sp. CW19 (assembly GCF_014145265.1). Taxonomy (NCBI): domain Bacteria; kingdom Bacillati; phylum Actinomycetota; class Actinomycetes; order Mycobacteriales; family Dietziaceae; genus Dietzia; species Dietzia sp. CW19. The sequence continues at coordinate 28,638 of NZ_JAALEE010000541.1, forward strand.
CAGGCGGTGTGCCAGCTCGACGACGAGGTCGTCCTGGTCGATCCCATGCGATGAGGCGACGGCGAGCACGGCGGCGGGGTCGGCCCCCTCGTGGCTGGCGACGACAACGTCTGTCGCGGCCAGGCCGACGCGGGCGGTGTAGTGGCGGGGTGGGTTGCACATCATGATTGGGACTCTCCGTCCTGGTTGGTGGTGGTGGTCTCGGCGAGGACGTATCGGACGTCCCGGCCGATGAGCTTCTGCTCGACACGTCCGGCGTCGAGGGCGGCCTCAAGCACGCCGTCGTGGTCGGACGGGGTGCCGTTCGCGGCGAAGTACTCGAACTTCATCCTGGTCCGCAGCTCCCGGCCGGTCAGACCAAGCGGGTACTTGGCGAGCACCCGGATCAGGGCTCGGTGCCGGGGGTCGAGGTCGGGCGGGGTGGGTGTGGGGCGTTCGGTGTTCATGCGGTGGTGCTCCGTTCGTCGCGGGTCAGATAGGGGTGGGTGGTGATGTGGTGGTCGGGGTACTCGACGGTGACGGCACCGCGGCCGGCACCGCGGACCCGGCCGCCCCAGATGCCGGTGAGCCGTTGCTCGTCGGCGAACTCGGCGCACGCGAC